>NZ_AKJX01000231.1 GCF_000276605.1 Acidovorax sp. CF316
CGCTGGCCTTGTAGTAGCTGGTGCCCGCGCCGGTGTTGACGTTGAAGCTGCCCTGCTCGATGGTCTGGTCACGCACGCCCAGCGTCAGCAGGTAGCGGCCGCTGTCGAAGGACATGGTGTCGGCCAGCGCCAGGCTGTGCTGCTTGAGCTCGCTGCTCTTGCTGGGGTTGCCACGCGGGAAGTTGATGGTCGGCAGCGGCGCGGGGTTGTAGATGTTGGACGGGGCATAGGTGCTGGTCAGCTGGTAGAAGTAGCCGATCTCCTGGTCCAGGTAGTTCGTGGCCAGGGCCACGGTGTGGCCGATGCCGCCGGTCTGGAACTTGGTGCGCAGGCCCACGTCGGCCGAAGACGTCTTGTTGTAGGCGTCGTAGTAGCCGTTGGCCACCGTGAAGTTGCCCAGGCCGTCGACGCGCAGCCCGGCGGTCGGGAAATGCTGCTCGTTGGTGTTGTGGGTGTAGCCCACGCCACCGTACACGGTGGTGCTGTCGTTGAGGTCGTACTCCAGGCGCGACATCACGGTGCGCATGTCGTCCGTGAGGTCGGCGCCGGGGTAGATGCTGGTGCGGTTGTCCGGTGCCGCAGGCATTTGCGTGACACCGGCGCGGAAGGCCGTCTGGGGGCGGAACTGCCGGGTCTTGCCCTCGGTGGCGAACGCGTCCAGCGACCAGCGCAGGCGGCCGCCGGCATAGTCCACGCCCAGCGCTGCCACGTCGGCGCGCTGGCGGCCACCATCCACATTGCCTTCGCCATTGCGCACCAGCGCGTTGGCACGCACGCCCCACTGGTTGTCCTCGCCGAAGCGGCGGCCCACGTCCACGTGTGCGCCGAACTGGGCCGTGCCCATGTAGGTGGTGGTCAGGCGGGTCAGCGGCGTATCGGCTGCACGCTTGGTCACCAGGTTGATGCTGCCGCCCACGCTGCCACCGGGGCCCACGCCGTTGGTCAGGGCGCCAGGGCCCTTGAGCACTTCCACGCGCTCGATCATTTCCAGCGGAATGCGGGTGGATGGGCTCAGGCCGAACAGGCCGTTCAGGCTCACATCGGTGTTGGACACCGTGAGGCCGCGCACCTGGAAGTCATCGCCATAGCCGCCACGCGCCTGCAGCGAGCGCACCGATGCGTCGTTCATCACCACGTCGGCCACCGTCAGCGCCTGCTGGTTCTGGATCAGCTCGTTGGTGTAGTTGGTGGTGCTGAACGGCACGTTCATCTGGTCGGTCTTGCCCAGGATGCCCAGGTCGCCACCGCGCGCGAACTGGCCGCCGTGGTAGGTCTTCTGCAGGCCGCCGATGGCCTCGGCCTGCTCGCGCACCTTGACTTCGTCCAGCGTGGTGCCGGAGGTGCTGGTCTGCGCCGCCACGCCCACAGCGGCCACGGCCAGGCCGGCGCCCAGGCATTGGCGCACCAGCAGGGCCAGGGGATGGGGGGTGAAGCGCTGGGACGCACGGGGGGTCGTGGATTGCATGGTGTGGGCCGAGATAGAGAAATACAGGAAAAGACGAGCGAAAGCCCGGCCGTGGCCGGGTCGGTTTCATGGGGGGAAGTCGTACAACCGGGGGCACCGCGAGGGCCAGCCGGTTGCATTCGCTGAAACAAATCAGAACGACAACTATTCGCATTTTAATTTAGCACCCTTCGGACGGCTAGGTTCGACTCTGTAAAGCCCATCAGCGGCCCCTCTTCACCGGGCCGGGAAAACCCGAGGCGGCCGCAAGGCGAGAACGGTTGCTACAAAATTCGCAGCAAAGTAGTTATCAATCTGTTGCATCACTGCAACGAAAACGGGCCTTCCAGGGCACACGCCGCCCCGCAATTGCGCACCTTCCCATCCTCAGCCTGGTCCCCCATCCGCCGCTTTCCAGCCGGATGTCGGAGGACCGGCGCCCCCACCCCCTCCCCTATTCCCCCGCGGGGAACCCAGGTCTCCATCCGTCGTCATACTCACCACGATGGAGGAACACACCATGCTGCTGCAGCACCGACAACGCCCTTCCCGCCTGCTGATGCTGGCCGCCTGCTGCATCGCCGCCGGCACGGCCACCGCCCCCGCGTTCGCGGGCACCGCCAGCGTCGCCTTCATCGCGCCGGAAAAGTACACCGATGCCAGCTACGCCCACCCCGTGGCCAATGAATCCGACCGCGCCCAGGTGCTGCGTGACCTGAAGCAGCACCTGCAGCGACTGGCCACACGGGGCCTGGCGCCCACCGACACCCTCAAGGTCGAGGTGCTGGACATCGACCTGGCCGGCCACTTCCCACCCTTGGGTGTGGGCGGCTCCGAAGTGCGCGTGGTCACCGACATCACGGGGCCGCGCATCAGGCTGCGCTACAGCATGGTGCGCGATGGCAGCGCGCCTGTTTCCGGCGGCGAAGAAGTGCTCAGCGACCTGAATTTCATGGTGCCCAGCAACCGCTATTCGAGCGGGGACCGGTTGCGGTATGAGAAGGCGCTGCTGGACCGGTGGTTCGAGAAGCGGTTTGGCAAGCTGTAGCCGCCAAGGCGTGCGCGATAGGCACCGGCCAGGGCATGGCCGATGTCTAATGTCGACCAAAGAAATCCCCACCCATGCTCCACTACCTCACCGTTCCCGTCACCGCTTTCCAGCAGAACAGCTCCATCCTCTGGTGCGACGCCACGCACAAAGCCACCATCGTCGACCCCGGCGGTGACCTCGACCTGCTGCTGGCCGAGGTGGAGCGCCTGGGCCTCACGCTCGACCAGATCTGGCTGACCCACGCCCACATCGACCATGCGGGCGGCACGGGCGAGCTGGCCGAGCGGCTGTCGCTGCCCATCGTGGGGCCGCACCCCGGCGACCAGTTCTGGATCGATGCGCTGCCGCAGCAAAGCGCGATGTTCGGCTTTCCGCCGGCGCAGCATTTCACGCCCACGCGCTGGCTGGCCGATGGCGACACCGTGCAGATCGGCAACGAGACCCTGCACGTGCGCCACTGCCCGGGGCACACGCCCGGCCACGTGGTGTTCCATGCGCCGCAGATCGACCGCGCCTTCGTGGGCGACGTGCTGTTCGCGGGCAGCATCGGGCGCACGGATTTCCCGCAGGGCAACCACCAGGACCTGATCGACAGCATCACCGGGCGCCTGTGGCCCATGGGCGACCAGACGGTGTTCATTCCCGGCCACGGGCCTGAGAGCACCTTCGGCCGCGAACGCAAGAGCAATCCCTACGTCGGCGGCACCTGATACCGCTATTCGGCGGCTGTCTTTCCCATCAGCGCGGTGAGCCCCGTCGCCAGCGTGCCGCGCCAGTGCAGGTAGTCGTGCCCGGCCGCGTACTCGCGGTGCTGCACGGCATAGCCCTTGGCGCGCAGCACGTCGCGCAGGTGGCGCGTGGATTCGAGGATGCCGACCTGCCCGGCGCGGTTGCCCTCGAACAGGCCGGCCTCCAGGTAGAAGCGCACGGGCCGCACAGGCGCCTGCACGTAGTCGCGCGTGAGCGATGAGGGCTCCTGCCCCGGCGCGCCCCACCAGAACGAGCCGGACTGGCTATACACGTTGCCGAACCACTCGGGGTGCTGCAGCCCCAGGTAGGCAGCCGCCAGCCCGCCGTAGCTGGCGCCTGCGACCACGGTGCGCGCGGGCCCGGCAGCCACGCCCTGGCTGCGGGCCCAGGGCATGAGCTCGGTGGCCAGGAAGCGGGCGAACGCCGGGTTGGGCGGCAGTTCGTCACCGCGCGCCTGGCGACTGGGGTTGCTGATGAGGATGGCGGCCATGGGTGGCAGTTCGCCGGCTGCGATCAGGTTGTCGAGGATGGTGGGGGTGGGCACCTCCTTCTGGTAGGTGTCGCCGTCGAACAGCACCAGCAGCGCATTGCCGCTCGCACCCGGTTGCCAGCCCGCAGGGCGGTACAGCGCGACATCGCGGGTATTGCCCAAGGCCTGGCTGGTGATGCGGTGCGCCTGGACCGTGCCCTTGGGCACGCCGGGCCGCTCGGCCACCCAGGGCTGGGGTGGCGCGTCGGGCAATTCGAACACGGATTCGCCCGCGAAGGTGTCGATAGGCCGGTCCGGGAAGCTGCGCGCATTGAACGGGTCGCGCTGGGCCGTGGCCAGGATGGCGCGGCGGCGCACCATGGGCGGGGCATTGAGCTCGGGCACATCGGGCGCGAGCTTGTAGCCCAGGCGCGTGCCGGCCGGCACGCGGTAGCTGCGGTACCAGACGTCCGATGTGCCCAGGCGGGTGAGCTGCTCGTGGTTGCCCGAGGGCGCGCCGAACAGCCAGACATTGCGCTGTGCGCCGCGCCAGACGAATGTGACGCGCACCGTGCCGTCCTTGGCTGGTTCGGCATCGGCCTCGACCAGCGGGGTGCCGCGTTCGCGCACCTCGGCCCAGAAGGCGTCGGTGTTGCCGCCTGCCGCCAGGGACTGCTGCAGCGCGCGGATGCGCGGGCTGTCGATGCCCTCGGGCGGGGGCACCTGCTGGGCGCGGGTGACGACCTCGGTCACGCGCAGGCCGTAGCCGCCGGCCACGGGCGCGCGCACCTCCAGGGCATAGGGCGGGTTGGTCCCGGCGACGAAGACGAACTCCTGCAGCTCCCCCACGCCCGTGGCCAGCACACGCTCGCGCTTGCCCTCGGCGTTGGTGAGCACCAGGCGCATGCTGGCGCCGGTGAGGCTGCCACGCACCATGTCGCCGGGCTGGGCCGTGATGCCATGGGCGCGCGTGGTCATGGCGGCGAGTGCACCCTGCACCTGCCCGCCCGCGCCGAGCGGCGCGTCCGCGGATGTCTGCGCACCCGCCGCAGGCACCAGCAGCAGCGCGCCCACCAGGACACAGGTTGCTGCCGCCGCACCACTCTCACCACCCCAGGAAAAACGCCCCATGCAAAGACTCCCTTTTCTTAAAAATCGAATGCTGCCGACAGGCGCACGGCGCGCGGTGCGCCCACGTTCACGCGGCCCGCACCCCAGATGCTGTCGTAGTAGGCCTTGTTGGCCAGGTTGGTGACCGTGGCGCGCAGCACCACGGGCTGCGCGCCGATGCGCAGGGCATAGCGCGCGCCCACGTCCAGCGTGGTCCAGCCGGGCAGCTTGACGCTGTTGTCGCCCGTGAGCCACTGGGCGCCCGTGTGGTTCACCCGGCCCGAGACGGCCAGGCCCTGCACGCCGGGGATGGCCCAGTCGGCACCCAGGTTCAGCGTGAGCTTGGGCACGCCGAACTGGGCCAGGCCCTGGTTCACGGCGCGGGTGGTCTTGGTCTGCTCGGCTTCGGTGTAGGCCACACCGCCCAGCAGGCCCAGGCCCTGGGCCACCTGGCCGAAGATGTTCCACTCCACGCCGCGGTTGCGCTGTTCGCCGTCGAGCAGCTGGCGGTTGTTGGCTTCGAGCAGTGCGGGCTTGCTGATCTGGAACAGGCTCACGGTCTGCGTGATGCCGCCCGTGATCCACTTCACGCCCACCTCCATCTGTTGGGTCTTGTAGGGCTTGAAGGTCTCGCCCTCGTTGGCGTAGGGCGCCTTCACCGTGGTGCCGGCGCTCAGGCCTTCCACGTAGTTGCCGTACAGCGAGACGTTCTCGCCCCAGGGCTTGGCGACCACGCCGACCAGCGGGGTCACGGCGGTTTCCTTGTACCGGGCGAGCTTCTGGTTCACCTGCTGGGCGCGCAGGCCCAGGGTGAGCTGCAGTTTGTCCTCGGCGAACGACAGGGTGTCCACCAGGCTCAGGCCGGTGAGCACATCGTCGTTGTACTTGGTGAAGGTGGACGCGGCGGCCCCCGCAGGCATGGTGATGGGCGTGGGGTTGAAGATGTTGCTGGTGATGTTGGCCGTGCCGTTGCCGCGGCTGCCGCCCTCGTAGTCGAGCACATTGGCCGCCAGCGTGAGCTTGTGCGCCACGGCGCCGGTGTTGAATTGGCCGCGCAGGCCCAGCTCGGCCGTGGTGGTCTCGTACTCGCCCCAGGAGTTGTAGGCCGTGCCCGTGGCATTGCCGGTAGCGGCGTTGGCCATGGTCCACACGGGGCGGGTGCCGAAGATGAAGCCGTCGTACGAATGCCTGGCGTGGCCGGCCGAGGCAAAGGCAGTCCAGCCGGCGTTGAGCTGTGCCTGCCCGCGCACGATCAGGCCCTGGGTCTCGGTGTTGCTGAACACGCCTTCACCGTAGAAGAAGTTGGTGGAGCCATCGGGTGCGCGCGGCACCGTGGTCCAGCCGGTGATGATGGGCTGCATGGTGACGCCCTTGCGCACCTTGTTGGCCAGCGAGTAGGCGTCGGCCTCCACGCTCCAGCCGGGGCCCTGGTAGTCCAGCGCCAAATGGCCGATCTCGCGCTTCTTGGTTTGGTGGTCGAGCCAGGTCTCGCCGCCCGAGAGCACGCCGTTGACACGCACCCCCAGGCGCTGCTCGGGGCCGAAGCGGCGCGCCACGTCGGCATGCACGCCCACGTTGGATTGGGTGGACCAGGTGGTGGTCACGCGGGTCAGCGGGTCCTTGCCGGCGCGCTTGGGCACCAGGTTGATGGCGCCGCCCACGTCGCCTGCGGGTGGCAGGCCCATCATCATGGCGCCGGGGCCCTTGAGCACCTCCACGCGCTCGAACATCTCGGTGGGGGTGTTCTGCTCGGGTGCCAGGCCGTACACGCCGTTGATGGCCAGGGAGTTGGCCGACACGCCGAAGCCGCGGATGATGAAGTTCTCCACCACGTGGCCTTCATTGGTCGTCATGCGCACGGAAGGGTCGTTCTTGAGCACCGCCCCAATGGTCTGGGCCTGCTGGTCGGCAATGCCTTCGGCCGTGTAGGCGGTGGTGTTGAACGGCGTGTCCATCACGCCCACATTGCCCAGGATCCCGAGGCGCGCACCCTTGGCGACCTGGCCGCCGGGCGCTGCGGCAGGCAGGCTCTCCGGGGATTCGGGCGCGGCGTTCACGGTCACCTCCTTGAGCGAGGGCGCCGTGGTGGCCTGCTGGGCCATGGCAGCACCGCTGCCTGCGAGCAGGGTCCACGCGCAGGCCTGGGCGATCTGGCGCAGGGCAAAGGGCTGGGCCTGGAAAGTGCCCCGGGTCGGGCGGCGTGTGGTGTGCATGGTGGTCCTGGAAAGAAGCATGGAAGACGAAGAACCAGGCCCCACCGGAGGCCGAGAGAAAGCGGAATGATTGCGATTCACCCCCTGGGCCGCACCGGCGCACTGGGGGCGCGGCGGCCGTGGAATCCGGCAGGCAACCTGGTTGCAAGTTGTGCCGACGATGATTCCACGCGGCCTGCACGCCCGTGTTTGCGCGGGCAACAAAGATGTTTGCCGCAGCGCCCTCAAACCCGGCCACGCGCGAGCTTGGGCGGCATGCCGAAACGCTTGCGGTAGGCCGTGGCAAAGTTGGCTGCGCTGTTGTAGCCCGCCACCAGGGCCGCCTGTGCGACCGAAAAGCCATCGCGCTCGAGCGCCTGGCGCGCGCGCTGCAGGCGCGACTCGCGCACGAAGTCGAACACCGTGGTGCCGTACACCGCCTTGAAGTGCCGCTGCAGGGTGTTGGCATTGGTGCCGGCCTGGCGCGCCAGCGCATCGAGCGACAGGTCCATGGCGCCTTCGGTCTGCAGAAAGGCGTGCAGGTCGCGCATGCGCCGGTGCTCGTGCGGCAGCAGGCGCAGGGCCGGGGGCATGGGCGCCGGGGCCGGCACGGGGGCCGGTGCCGGGCCGCTGGCATGCTGGTCCAGGCTGCCCAAGGCTTCGCCCACCAGCTCCAGCGCGCGGCTTTCCAGGTACAGGTGCAACAGCAGCGGGCTCAGGTCGGGCGCGCGGGTGATCTGCTCGGCCAGCGCGGTGATGCGCGCCGAGGGATGCCAGTGGTGCATGGCCAGGTGCTGGCGGCGAAACTCGTCGATGGCGTCGGACGCCGAGGGCCCGGCCACCTGCTCCAGCCACTCGGCCCCCAGGCCCACGCTCACCCGCCGGGCGTAGGAACCGCCGCGCGCACGGCGCTCGAAGCGCTCGGGCTGCGCCACCGACACCATCAGGGCGCGCGGCAGGCCGGGACCCGGCGCGCGTGCGCGCTGCGGCACGGCGTAGTCGGCCAGGCTGGACAAGGCCACCCGGCGCGGGCCGTAGCTCACGTCGACCGAGCCTTCGAGCAGCACCACGATGCGCAGGCCGGCTTCCATGTCGCCGCTGGCGCGGAAGTCCTGCGCGTCGGCCACGTCGTCGGCGTGCAGGTGCAGGCCCGGGCGCAGCACGTGCAGGCGCTTCAGGTGGCGCTGCAGCGACGCCTGCATGCCTGCAGACGCAGGCGCCGCAGACGTGACGTTCAACGGGCTGACAACGGACATGGGGTCGGGTGGAAAGGAAGGAAGGAAGGACTGGGGCACGGACAGGGGGCCGCTGGCGCAAAGGTTTTTCTTTGCGGGGCAAACACAGCGGGCCCGCGGGCATGGGATGCTAGCAAGCTGTCACAATAAATGCAAATGATTCTCAATAGTGAAATTCTCATCCTGGGACATTTCTGCCACGTTTGCACTGACTGACCGCCGACCATGCCCCTCCTCTTCCTGCGCGCCGCGGCGCTGTTCGCCTTTGCCGGCCTTTTCTCGCTGCTGGTGCTGTGGTGCCCGCCCCTGCATGCGCAGCAGGCGCCCGGCGCCACCCAGACGGTGACGGATCTGGCGGGCCGCAGCGTCAAGCTGCCGGCCCGGGTCGAGCGCATCCTGCTGGGCGAGGGCCGGCTGCTACCGGCGCTGGCCGTGTTCGAGCGCGACGACCCGGCCCGTCGCCTGGTGGGCATGATGGGCGACTACGAGAGCCTGGACGAGGCCGGCTACGCACAGTGGCGCAGCCGCTTCCCGCAGATCGACAAGGTGCCGCGAGTGGGCCGCAACAGCGCCGGCAGCTTCAGCGATGAACAGGCCATCGCGCTGCGCCCGCAGGTCGCCATCCTGGGCCTGGCCGGTGGCCACGGCCCGAGCAAGAACGACCGCGAAACCCTGGCGCGGCTGGAGGCAGCCGGCGTGGCCGTGGTGTTCATCGACTTCCGCCACGACCCGCTCAAGAACACGGTGCGCAGCATGGAGCTCTTGGGCGCGGTGCTGGGCAAGCGCAAGGAGGCCGACGAGTTCGTGGCCTTCTGGCGCGCCCAGCTCGAGCGCGTGGAGTCGCGCCTGCGCAATGCGCCGGCCAGCACCCGCTACCCCACGGTGTTCCTGGAGAACCGCGTGGGCCTGTCCGACGAGTGCTGCGCCACCATGGTGGGCCTGGTCGGCCTGCTCATGGATGCGGGCGGCGCGAACAATGTGGCGCGCGGCCTGATCCCCGGCGAGCACGGCACGCTGAACCCCGAGTTCCTGATCGCCACGCAGCCGCAGCTGTACATCGGCACGGGCATCGGCAGCATGGCCACGGTGCAGAAGTCGCCGCTGCGCATCGTGCTCGGCGCCGACGCCACGCCCGAGGCCGCGCGCGCCTCGCTGGTGCGCGCCACGCAGCGCCGCGGCATCGCCCAGTTGCAGGCCGTGCAGCAGCCGGGCCGCGCCCACGCCATCTGGCACCACTACTACAACTCGCCCTTCAACGTGGTCGCGGTGCAGGTGTTCGCCAAGTGGCAGCACCCCGAGCTGTTCGCCGACCTGGACCCGCGCGAGACGCTGCAGACGATGTTCCAGCGCTTCCAGCCCATCCCGCTGACCGGCGTGTACTGGACCAGCCTCTGATGGTGGGCGCCGATCCCCTGCACTGCAGCGCCCGCCGCGCGCTGCTGGCCACGGGCCCCAGCCTGTGGCTGGCGGGCTGCACCACCGCGCCACCGCAGCCCGGCCCGCTGCTGCAGGCGCCCGCCGTGCAATTGCCCGGCACGCACCAGATGGACCTGCGCGACCCCGTGAGCGGCCACACCTGGCGCATCTGGGTGCAGCGCCCTGCCGGGCCGGCCCCGGCCACGGGCCACCCGGTGCTGTACCTGCTGGACGGCAATGCCTCGTTCGCGCTGGCCGCGCAGCTGGCGCGCAATGGCGCGGGCCGGCCCGGCGAGCTGCGCACCGACGCGGCCATCGTGGTCGGCATTGGCCACCCGGGCGATGCGACCATCCACCCCGCCGAGCGCCAGCGCGACTACACGCCGCCCGCGCCCGGCGGCAGTGCCACGGCCCAGGCGGGCGGGGCCGAGGTACTGCTCGATTTCATCGCGCGCGAGCTGCAGCCGCGCGTGGCGGCCGCCCTGCCGGTGGACCCGCTGCGCCAGACGCTCAGCGGACACTCGTTCGGCGGCCTGCTGGTGCTGCATGCGCTGTTCACGCGGCCCACCCAGTTCACCCGCTATGCGGCGACGAGCCCCTCGGTGTGGTGGAACAACGGCCAGGTGATGGGCACGGCCGAGCGCTTCGTGCAGGCCCATGCCGGCGCGCCGCGTCCCTTCCGTGCGCAGTTGCAGTTGCGCATCGGCAGCCTGGAGACGGCCGAGGCTGCTGCCACCCCGGCCCGCGCCGCGGTGCAGCGCGAGCGCCGCATGCTGGAACGCACGCAGGCGCTGGCTGCGCAGCTCAGGGCGCTGCAGTGGCCCGAGCTCGCGGTGCAGATGGAAGTGCTGGCCGGCGAGGACCATGGCAGCGTGATGGCGCCCGCGTTGATCGACGCGCTGGCCCTGGCCCAGCAACCGCGCTGAGCCCCCTTGGCGTCCGACTTCCTCCCAACAGTGAATCCCCCCGTGCCTTCCTCTCCCTCCGACACGCTGGCCCAGCGCTACCGGCAGTTCGTGCGCCTGCGGCTGGTGCTGCTGGGCGCGCTGCTCGCGGCGCTGTGCGCGAGCGTGGTAGCCGACATCGCCATCGGTCCCTCGACCTTCGCCTTTGCCGACGTGCTGCGCGGCCTGTTCTCTCCGGCCAGCCTGCCGCAGGCCCAGCAGGTCATCCTTTGGGAAGTGCGCCTGCCCTATGCCGTGATGGCGGTGCTGGTCGGCGCCAGCCTGGGCCTGGCCGGCGCCGAGATGCAGACGGCGCTCAACAACCCGCTGGCCAGCCCGTTCACGCTGGGCGTGTCGGCCGCGGCGGCGGTGGGCGCATCGGCCGCTGTGGTCAGCGGCTTCACGCTGCTGGCCTTTGGCGAAAACCTGGCCGTGCCGCTGTGCGCCTTTGCGGGCGCGGCCTGCGCCACCGCCTTGATCCAGCTGCTGGCCTGGCGCCAGGGCGCGACGGTGGACACGGTGGTGCTGTTCGGCATCGCGCTGCTGTTCAGCTTCGAGGCCCTGCTGTGGCTGCTGCAGTTCATCGCCGACAGCAATGCGCTGCAGCAGATCGTGTTCTGGACCATGGGCAGCCTGGGCCGCTCCACCTGGACCAAGATCGCCATCGTCGGCACCGTGCTGGGCGCCTGCATGCTCTGGTCGGCCAGCCAGGCCTGGGCGCTCACGGCCCTGCGCGCGGGCGAGGACCAGGCGCGCAGCGTCGGCATCCCCGTGGAGCGGCTGCGGCTGGTGACGCTGCTGCGCGTGAGCCTGATGGCCGCCACGGCCCTGTCGTTCACGGGCACCATCGGCTTCGTCGGCCTGGTGGGGCCGCACATCGCGCGCATGCTGCTCGGCGAAGACCACCGCTACTACCTGCCGGGCAGCGCGCTCGCAGGGGCACTGGTGCTCTCGCTCGCCTCCATCCTGAGCAAGGCGCTGATTCCCGGCGTGGTGCTGCCCATCGGCATCATCACGGCGCTGGTCGGCGTGCCGCTGTTCATGGCCTTGGTGCTGCGCCAACGGAGGCTGGCATGACGGCGGGCTTTGCGCTCGAAGGCCTGTCCGCCGGCTATCCGGGGCGGCCCGTTCTGCAAGGCGTGGCTGTGAACGGCATCCCCCCCGGCACGCTGGTGGCCGTGGTGGGCCCCAATGCCGTGGGCAAGTCCACCCTGCTCAAGGCGATTGCGGGCCTGCGCCCGGCGCAGGGGCGGGTGCTGCTGGAGGGCGCCGACCTTGCGGGCCTGGTCCCGCGCGAGCGCCTGCGCCGCGTGGGCTACCTGCCGCAGGCCCTGCCACAGAGCACCTCGCTCGTGGCCTACGAAACCTGGCAAAGCGCCTTGCGCGCCGGCCGCAGCGAGTGGAGCGCCGCACGGCGCGAGGCGGCCATCGAGTCGGTCGTGGCATCGCTGGGCCTGCAGGCGCTGGCGCTGCGCCGGCTCGACGAACTCTCGGGCGGGCAGCGGCAGATGGTGGGCCTGGCCCAGGTCATCGTGCGCGAGCCCCGGCTGTTGCTGCTGGACGAGCCCACCAGCGCGCTCGACCTGCGCTGGCAACTGCAGGTGCTGCAGGCGGTGCGCGCCCTGGTGCAGCAGCAGGGCGCCATCGGCCTGGTGGCGGTGCACGACCTGAACCTCGCGCTGCGCTTTTGCCAGCAGGTGCTGGTGTTGGGCGGCGGTGGCGTGCTGGCTGCGGGCGACCCCGCCCAGGTGCTCACGCCCGCGCTGCTGCAGCGCGCCTACGGCGTGCAGGCCCGGGTGGAGCGCTGCTCCCTGGGCAACCTGCTGGTGCTGGCCGATACCGCGCTGCCCCTCGACCACCCGCTTTCCATCCCAACGACGACCACGACCCCATGATGCGACGCCAGGGCCATGTGCCCACGCCCGAAGCCAGCCGCTACCTGCAGCGCCTGTGCTACCACTTCACGCGCAAGATCAGCGTCACCTACGACGAGCACCAGGGCCAGGCCCACTTCCCCTGGGGGCTGTGCGTGCTGCGGGCCGACGACGCGGCCCTGCATTTCGACTGCAGCGCCGAGGACGACGCCAGCCTGGCGCGCGTGCAGTTCGCCATCGACTCGCACGTGGAGCTGTTCTCGCGCAAGAGCCCCGTGGCGGTGGACTGGCAGCCCGTTCAGGCCGGGTAGCCGGGGCGCGCCGCCGGTGATGCGCCGTGTGGCCCTGCACCGTGTTGTGACAACTGGCATACTTTCCCCGGCCTGATCCGCCGATCCACGAACCGCCAGCTTCCTAGGATGTGACATTCTGTTAACAACCCCGGCGGTCGGAGGCGCGTGCCGGGCATCGTCCTGCCATGGCATCCCCCGCAAGCACCGTTTCCACCGCCCATCCCCCCCGCCCGTTCGCCATTCCACAGCGCGGCTCCAGTGTCGCCGGCAAGGCCTACTGGGCCATGGCGCAGCGGGTGGCCTTGACGGCCGCAGCCATCGATTGCGGCTACATCCTGCTCTTTCTCTGGCTGGGCTCGGTGCCGCTGGCGCTGGTCAACCTGGTCAGCATCGGCATGTACCTGGGCGCCTACCAGCTCATCCAGCGGCGCCGCAATACGGCCGGCATCCTGCTGATCTGGCTGGAGGTGATCGTCCACTCGGCGCTGGGCTCGCTGCTGGTGGGCTGGGACAGCGGCTTCCACTACTACCTGTGGCTGTTCATCCCGGCCATCGTGATCGCCAACTCGGGCCGCTACGCCATACCGATGGTGCTGGCACTGCTAGCCTACTACCTGGGCCTGCGCTTCGCGTGCGACCACTGGGGCGCCCTGGCGCCCCTGGCCGGCAAGGGCCAGCAGGTGGTCAACACCATCCATGTGTGCATCGTGTTCGGCATGTTCGCGGCCCTGGCGGCGTTCTACCGCCGCACCATCCTCATCGCCGAGAACCGGCTGCTCAAGCAGGCCACGCTCGATGCGCTGACCGGGTTGAACAACCGCGCCCATTTCCACACCCTGGCGGGGCATACGCTGACGCGCATCCAGCGCACCGGTGAACCGGTGGCGCTGCTGCTGTGCGACATCGACCATTTCAAGCAGGTCAACGACCGCCA
The DNA here is from genome assembly GCF_000276605.1 of Acidovorax sp. CF316. Lineage (GTDB taxonomy): Bacteria > Pseudomonadota > Gammaproteobacteria > Burkholderiales > Burkholderiaceae_C > Acidovorax. The sequence continues at coordinate 13,713 of NZ_AKJX01000231.1, forward strand.
CGGCCACGCCATGGGAGACCGCGTGCTGGTCACGGTGGCCAGCGTGCTCGCGCGCAACCTGCGCGAGAGCGACGTGATCGCGCGCTGGGGCGGCGAGGAGTTCCTGGCGCTGATGCCGGCCAGCCCCCTGTCGTCAGCCATGGAGGTGGCGGAGCGCATCCGCGGGGCGATGGAGCAGATCGAGATGGACTGCCAGGGCCAGGCGGTGCCTTTGAGCATGTCCTTCGGGGTGGCGCAGGTGGCCCATGGCGACGACCTGCAGGCGGCCATCGCGCGGGCCGACCAGGCGCTCTACCAGAGCAAGAACAACGGCCGCAACCGCGTGACAGCCGGATAGATCGATCCGGACCGTCAGCCCTTGCGCGCGGCCTCGTACAGCTTCTGCACCTTGGGAACGTTGGCCTGCAACTGCTCGATGCGCGCCGGGCCCGAGGGGTGGGTGGACAGGAAGGCCAGGCCGCCCTGCTTGTTGCCCGTGGCATTGCCCATCTTCTTCCACAGGCTCACCGAAGCCTCGGGCTGGTAGCCGGCGCGCGCGGCCAGCTCCAGGCCCACGAGGTCGGCATCGCTCTCGTCCGAACGGCTGAACTGCAGCGTGAGCAACTGGCCACCGAGGCTGGCCGCGGCATTGCCCAGGTCTCCGAGGCCCAGCAGCTGCGAGCCCAGGCGCAGGCCGATGTTGGTGGCCTGGGTCTTGGCCAGGCGCTCGCGCGCATGCTCGCGCAGCGCATGGGCCATTTCGTGCCCCATGATCATCGCCGCCTCGTCGTCGGTGAGCTTGAGCTGGTCGAGGATGCCGGTGTAGAAGGCGATCTTGCCGCCGGGCATGCAGAAGGCATTGATCTGCTTGCTGCCGATCAGGTTCACCTCCCAGCGCCACTGGCCTGCCCGCTCGTTCCAGGGCTTGGTGTGCGGGATCAGCCGCTGCGCGATGGCGCGCAGGCGCTGCAGCTGCGGAAAATCGTCGGGCGCCAGCGCGCGCTTGCTGCGGGCCTGTTCCATCATCTGCTGGTACTGCTGCGCGGCGGACCGCTCCAGCGTCTCGGCCGGTATCAGCTTGCGCAGGGTGGAGGAGGTGCCCACATCCACCTGGGCGATGGCCGGGGCCATGGCGCCCGCCCCCGCAGCCAGAAGAAACGCGCGGCGCGCCGACCACAGGGAGGACGGCGCGGCAATGGGAGGGGGGCAAAGCATGCACATGCAGGAATAATAGACAAAAACCCAGGCACCCATGTCAGACACCTCCCCCACCACCGGCATTCCTTCGGCCCCCCGCCCTTCCTGGCTGCAGACGCTGCGCATCTACCTGGAGCCCGCCAGCCTGCGCATGCTCACGCTGGGCTTCTCGGCCGGGCTGCCGCTGCTGCTGGTGCTGGGCACGCTGAGTTTCCGGCTGCGCGAGGCGGGCATCGACCGCAGCACCATCGGCTACCTGAGCTGGGTGGGCCTGGCCTATGGCTTCAAGTGGGTCTGGGCGCCGCTGGTGGACCGCATGCCCCTGCCCCTGCTCACGCGCTGGCTGGGCCGGCGGCGCAGCTGGCTGCTGCTGTCGCAGCTGCTGGTGGTGGCAGGGCTGGTGGGCATGGCACTGGCGGACCCGCGCGAGATGCTGGGTCCCATCGTCTGGTGCGCGCTGGCCGTGGCCTTCGGCTCGGCCACGCAGGACATCGCGCTCGACGCCTTTCGCATCGAGTCGGCCGCCGCGCGCTACCAGGCAGCGCTGGCGGCCTCCTACCAGACGGGCTACCGTCTGGCCATGATCTGGGCCGGCGCGGGCGTGCTGTGGATCGCGGCGCGCGCCGAGGTGGCACCCGCCGTGGGACAGGCCGTGGCCGCTTACCAGAACGGCGCCTGGCAGACGGCCTACCTGGCCATGGCGGCGTCCATGGCGGTAGGCATCGTCACCGTGCTGTTCTCGCGCGAGCCCGCACAGCTCGCACTGCCCCCCGCCAGGAATGCCGCCGAGTGGATCAAGGGCGCGGTGATCGACCCGTTCGCCGACTTCCTCTCGCGCTATGGCTGGCATGCGGCGCTGATCCTGGCGCTGATCGCCGTGTACCGCATCAGCGACGTGGTGATGGGCATCATGGCCAACCCCTTCTACGTGGACATGGGCTACACCAAGGACGAGGTGGCAGCCGTGACCAAGATCTACGGCGTGGTGATGACGCTGGTCGGCGCCTTCGTGGGCGGGGTCCTGTCCATGCGCTTCGGCGTCATGCGCATCCTGATGCTGGGCGCCCTGCTCAGCGCCGGCAGCAACCTGCTGTTCGCCTGGCTGGCCGGCCACGGGCACGATGTGACGGCGCTGATCGCCGTGGTCTCGGCCGACAACCTGGCCAGCGGCATTGCCTCGGCGGCCTTCATCGCCTACCTGTCGAGCCTGACCAACGTGAGCTACTCGGCCACCCAGTACGCGCTGTTCAGCTCGCTGATGCTCCTGCTGCCCAAGTTCCTTGCAGGGTTTTCGGGCCGCTACGTGGACCTGTTCGGCTATGCCCACTTCTTCACGGCCACCGCGCTGCTGGGCGTGCCTGTGCTGGCACTCGTGTGGCTGGCCTCACGGGTCAAAATCGCAGCGACCGCTCGCGAATGAATGATTCGGCGCTATGCATTGCATAGCTAAGCAGCAGACCGGCAGGGAGCCAGGTTTACGGGAGCTTTACAGGGGCTTCAACACGGCGTGACGCCTTTGCGCGAGCATAGGGACGTACCCAATACACTGATCCCATGAGCTCCCAACTGCTGATGATCGAAGACGACGCCCGCCTCGCCGAGATGGTGGGCGAGTACCTGGGCCAGTCCGGCCTGGTGGTGACGCACCGCGCCGACGGCAAGAGCGGCCTGGCCGAGCTGCAGGGGCCCGATGCGGCCGCCCTGCCCGACCTGGTGATCCTGGACCTGATGCTGCCCGACATGGACGGCCTGGAAGTCTGCCGCCGCATCCGCTCGCTGCAGGGCCCTGCCGCACAGGTACCGGTGCTGATGCTCACGGCCAAGGGCGACCCCATGGACCGCATCATCGGCCTGGAACTCGGTGCCGACGACTACCTGCCCAAGCCCTTCGAGCCGCGCGAGCTGCTTGCGCGCATCCGCGCCATCCTGCGCCGGCGCACCGATGGCGGAACGCCTGCGGCCCAGGCCCTGCGCTTCGGCACGCTGGAGATCGACCGCGATGCGCGCACCGTCACCGTGGGCGGCCAGCCGGCGGACCTGACCTCCTACCAGTTCGACCTGCTGGTGGCACTGGCCGAGCGCGCGGGCCGCGTGCTCACGCGCGACCAGATCATGGAGGCCGTGCGTGGCCGCGAGCTGGAGGCCTTCGACCGCTCCATCGACGTGCACATGGGCCGCATCCGCGCGGCCATCGAGGTCGATGCCAAGAACCCGCGCCGCATCCTGACCGTGCGCGGCGTGGGCTATGTGTTCGCCAAGCAGCAGGACTGACGCCCGGTGAGCCTTTCCAACCCCTTCGCCCGGCGCCTGTACCTGCGCATCTGGCTCGCGGTGGTCGGCGGCATCGCCGTGCTTACGCTGGTCGTGGGCTGGGCCTGGCGCATCGCCGAGGAGCAGAAGGCGAGCAACAACCAGCCCTTCGTGCCGCCCTCGCGCGAGATGGTGCTGCGCGATGCCCGGGGCGACGTGGTCTTTCGCGGGCCTGCGGCGCGGCAGCCGTCGGAGCCCGGCGAGAACGTGGAGTTCCACATCGAGTCCGACACCGGGCAGACCTTCGTGCTGCAGATGGCGCCGCGCCCGCAGAACCGCGGCGGCCGCCCGGGCGGCGGTGATGCCGCGTTCTGGACCCGCCCCCCCTTCGGCTTCCTGTGGCTGCTGGGCATCGTGGGCCTGGCCGTGGCGGTGGGCGTATACCCCATCATCCGGCGCCTGACCCTCCGGCTCGAGGCGCTGCAGCGCAGCGTCAAGCACTTCGGCGAAGGCGACCTGTCGGTGCGCGTGCCCGAGCAGGGCCAGGACGAAGTGGCCGACCTGGCGCGCCAGTTCAACGCCGCCGCCGCACGCGTGGAGACCCTGGTCAAGTCGCACAAGTCGCTGCTGGCCAACGCCTCGCACGAGTTGCGCTCGCCGCTCACGCGCATCCGCATGGGCATGGAGCTCATGGGTGGGCAACAGCCCTCGCCCGCCTTTCGCGCCGAGATCCTGCGCAACATCGCCGAGCTCGACCAGCTGGTGGACGAGATCCTGCTGGCCAGCCGCCTGGACGCACGCGAGGCCGATGTGGGCACGGTGGAGACGGTGGACCTGGTGGGCCTGGCCGCCGAGGAATGCGCGCGCGTGGATGCCGACCTGGACGTCGGCGCCAGCCCCGATGCGGTGGACGTGCGCGGCGTCTCCAAGCTGCTGCGCCGGGCCATCCGCAACCTGCTCGAGAACGCCCGGCGCTACAGCACGGGCGAGATCAGCGTGGTCGTGCACCGCAGCCAGGGCCATGCCGAGGTGCGCGTGTGCGACCAGGGTCCGGGCGTGCCCAGCAGCCAGCGCGAGCGCATCTTCGAGCCCTTCTACCGCCTGCCGGGTGCCAGCGAGCGCGCGGGCGGCGTGGGCCTGGGCCTGTCGCTCGTGCGATCGATCGCCGGGCGCCACAACGGCGTGGTGTTCTGCGAGGACCGGCCCGACGGCAGCAACGGTGCCTGTTTCGTGCTGCGGCTGCCGGTCACTTCGGCCAGCGCCGCGCCATGAAGGCGTAGAGCCCGGCGCCCAACACCAGCACCGAGCCCGCCACGGCGAGCGCCCAGTCGAAACCCTGCGCCCGTGAACCGGCCTGCGCGAGCAGCGCAGCCGCCATGGGCGGCCCGGCGATCTGGCCGATGCCATAGAGCGCGGTAAGCAGCCCGGTGAAGCCCGCGCCGGCCTGCGGCCACTGGTGCCGCGCCTCCTGCAGGGCAAAGAAGGTGATGGCCGTGAACGGCAGGCCCAGCAGCAGGCTGCCGAGCGCAAAACCTGCCGGCCCAGGCCACAACACGCCCAGTGCAATGCCGCCCGCCTGCAGCAGGTAGGCGCCGGCCAGCAACCAGCGGCGGTCGCGGTGCGGTGCGATGCGTGTCGACAGCCAGGCACCCAGTGCCACCCCGGCGCCGAACACGGGCCAGAACAGGTCGGGCCATGCCGAGCCGGCCGGCAAAGCGGCGCGCGCGATCACGGGCAGGAAGGTCGCCGTGACGATGTAGCCCAGGCCCGCCAGGCCATAGGCCAGCGCATGCAGGGCCCGCTGCGCCACGGGATGCGCGGCAGGCAGGGCCTGGACGGCGGCGGGCCCGCCGGCCGCTGCACCGGGCGCCTCGCCAGCGCGCAAGACCTGCCAGACCACCGCGCACAGCACGGCCGCCAGCGCGGCAAACGTGGCCCAACCGGCCGCCGCGCTCCAGCCCGCCGCGACCATGGCCCCGGTCGGCAGGCCCGTGGCCACGATGCCCAGGCCCGGTCCGCAGAAGATCAGGCCAGCAAGCTGGGGCTGCCCCAGCCGGGTGAGCTGGCCCATGCACCAGTTGGCCGTGCCCAGGAACACCAGGGCACTCGCAACACCCGCGAGAAAGCGCAGCAACGGCCACGACGCGGGCCAGGGAAACGCCAGCACCCCGGTCAGCAGTACCGTGGCCACCAGCCCGCCGCGCGCCAGTGCCGCGTTACCGGGGACATTGCCCAGACGGCGGCCGATCCAGGGCAGGGCCATGTACAGCAGCGCTCCGGCAAGGTAGCCGGCATAGTTGGCCGTGGCCAGCCAGCTGCCGGTGGCGATGTCGACCACGCCGTCGTGCAGCATCATGGGCAGCAGCGGGGTGAAGGCGAAGCGGCCGATGCCCATGGCCACCGCCAGGGCGACCATGCCGGCCAGGGCGACCTGCAAGGGCGCCACCCCGGCAGCTTGCACGCGGGCGGGGGAAGGGGACGAAGACACTTGGTCCATGCGGGGATACCAAAGAGGGTTGCCACGGCGGATGCCGCTGCGTATCATCTTATCAAGAGATTGAATTTTTGTAATTCATACTATTTCAAGATGGTTGAATCTTCTGCATCCTTGCTGGACCTTGCGGCCCTGGACATCTTTCGCACCGTGGCGGCCGAAGGCAGCGTCACGCGCGCGGCCGAGCGGCTGGGGCGCGTGCAGTCGAATGTGACCACCCGGGTGCGCCAGCTGGAGGCGGACCTGGGCACCCCGCTGTTCCTGCGCGAAGGCAAGCGCATGGCGCTCACGCCCGAGGGGCAGGTGCTGCTGGGCTATACCGACCGGCTGCTGGCGCTGGCCGAAGAGGCGCGCCAGGCGGTGCGCCCGGGCCAGCCAGGCGGCCGGTTGCGCCTGGGCTCGATGGAAAGCACGGCCGCGAGCCGCCTGCCGGTACCACTGGCGCGCCTGCACGGCCAATGGCCGGGCGTGGCGCTGGAGCTGTCGACCGCCCCCACCCGCGAACTGGTGGAACGGCTGCGCGCCCATGCGCTCGACGCGGTGCTGGTGGCCTGGCCCCCGGGCCAGGCCCCGGATGCGGCACTCGAGACCCGGCCCGTGTTCACCGAAGACCTGCTGCTGGTGCTGCCCGCCGGCCACCCTGCCGTGGCCGGGCCCGAGGACGTACAGCCCGGCACGCTCGCGGTCTTCGAGCCGGGCTGCACCTACCGCCGCATCGGTCAGGACTGGTTCGCTCCCCGGTCGCAGCCCATGCAGGTGCTGGAACTGGGCTCCTACCATGCCATCCTGGCCTGCGTGGCCGCCGGCAGTTGCGCGGGCATCGTGCCGCGCTCGGTGCTGGCCATGACGCCCCACGCCGGGATGTTGAGCCACCAGCCCATCACCCGCATCGACACCCTGCTCACCTGGCGCAAGGGCTACCGCTCCAGCGCGCTCGATGCCCTGCAGCAGGCACTGTCTGCCGCCTGACCGTTTTCTCTTTCCCCCGTTCCAGGAGTCCGCCATGACCGACCGCAGCCTTCGCACCGCCCTTTCGCTTCGCCTGCCCATCGTCCAGGGCCCGATGACCGGTTCCGACACGCCGGCCCTGGCCGCTGCCGTCTCCGCTGCAGGCGGACTGGGCTCCCTGGGCTGCGGCATGCGCTCGCCCGCCGCCATGATCGAGGCGGCCGCCGAGGTACGCCGGCGCACCGACCAGCCGTTCTGCATGAACCTCTTCGTGCAGGACACGCCCGCGCCCGACGCCACCACCGTGGACGCCGCCGTGGCGCGGCTCGCCCCGCTGTATGCCGAGTTCGGCCAGCAGCCGGCCGTGCCCGCACGCTGGTGCGAGGACTTCGCGGCGCAGTTCGACGCGCTGATCGCCGCGCGCCCGGCGGTGGCCAGCTTCACCTTCGGCATCCTGTCTGCCGCGCAGGTGGAGCGCCTGCATGCCGCGGGCTGCTATGTGATCGGCACGGCCACCACGGTGGCCGAGGCCGTGGCCTGGGCCGACGTGGGTGCCGACGGGGTCTGTGCCTCGGGCATGGAGTCGGGCGGGCACCGGGGCACCTTCCTCGGCGATTTCGCCTCCTCGATGATCGGCACCATGGCCCTGGTGCCGCGCTGCGTGGACGTGCTGCAGCCGCGCGGCGTGGCCGTGGTCGCGGCCGGCGGCATCATGGACGGGCGCGGCATCGCCGCGGCCCAGGCCCTGGGGGCCGAGGCGGTGCAGATGGGCACGGCCTTCCTCTCCTGCGACGAATCGGGCATCGGCGCGCCCTACCGCCAGGCGCTGGCCAGCGCCAAGGGTACCGACACGCGCACCACGCGCGCCCTCACCGGGCGCCACGCACGGGGCATCGTCAACGCGCTGATGAACCGGCTGCAGGCCGATGAGGCCGCCGTGCCGCCCTACCCCGTGCAGAACGCCTTCACGGGAGCGCTGCGCAAGGCCTCGAACGAGGCCGGCCGGGCCGACTACCTGTCGCTCTGGGCTGGCCAGGGCGTGGAGGCCGTGCGGCCCATGTCCGCCAGTGCCCTGGTGGCGCTGCTGGAAGAGGAGTGGAAGCAGGCCAGCGCGCGCGTCGGCGCTGCGCGCTGAAGCACGCCGCTCAGCGCGTCCAGGGCAGGTCGCGCGCTGTCCCCTGGATGACCGGATGTTCGCGGTGCAGCACCTCGCCGGCCAGCACGCGCTCGTAGTAGCGCAGGTAGCCGCGTGCCATGGCCTCGGCGCTGAAATGTTGCTGCACATGGGCATGGCAGGCGCGCGGGTCGGCCTTGTGGGTGCGCACGGCCTCGGCCAGGGCGCTGGCGCTGGCCGACAGGCTGCCGCACTCGGCGGGCACCAGTTCGGGCAACGCACCGTAGGGCGTGCTGAACACCGGGCAGCCGAAGTACAGGCTCTCGATCACAGCCAGGCCGAAGGGCTCGTGCCAGCGCACGGGAAAGATCAGGCCGCGCGAGGCGTTGAGCAGCTCGTTCTTGCGCGTGCCGCCGACCATGCCGAAGAAGTGGATCTTGCGCGACAGCGTCCAGCGAAAGCCGCGCTTGAAGTTGATGCGGTCACCGCCCAGCACGTCGAGTTCCACGCCCGCCAGCTTGGCCACCTTGATGGCGCCGGCCACGTTCTTCACGCCCCAGGCGGCCTTGCCCAGGAAGTGGTAGTGGTCGCGCGGGCGCTCGAAGTCCACCGGACCATAGGCCGACCAATCGAGGCCGTTGTAGACGAACTCGGTCGAGCCATAGCGCGCCGCATGGTTGCGCGAGAGGAACACGGTGTTCAGCGGCAGCGGCTTGGGCTTGCGCGCGTTGCCGTGCTCGGTGACCAGGTAGGGGCGCGAAGGCTCGCTGCGCGGGTTGAACTGGAAGTGGGTGATGTCCACGTCGGCCGGAATCTGGCCGTCCCAGGGCTCGTCGGGCTTGATCGGCAACACCTGGGCGAAGTCGCAGCTGCTGCCTTCGGGCACGAGGTAGCTCACGCGGTGGCCCAATTGCACCAGGGTCTTGCCCAGGTCCCAGATCACGCGCTCGGTACCGCCGTAGCCGTACACCGGGACGGGGGAGTTGTTGACCAGCAGGATATGCATCTGGGAAGCCTGTTCAGAAAGGACGGCCGCAGCCGATGCGCGCACGCCGCTCATGCAGGGCCGCCAGCACCAGCGGGCACATGAAGAGGTAGAACATGTTGCCGCTGTTGTGCGCCAGGAAGACCTGGGTCAGGCCGAAGCCGATGTAGGACAGTGGCAGCATCACGCCGACCAGGCACAGCGAGAGCGATTCGCGGTCCATCTTGCCCGCACCGTCGCGGATGCGCCGGGCCGTGGGCCAGAACATCACCAGCGGAATGCCGTAGAAGGCCAGCAGCAGGAACACACCGGGCAGGCCACGCTTGGCAAACAGGTCCAGTACCTCGTTGTGGGCATGGCCGAATTCGAGCACCACGGGGTGCGCCAGGCCGGCCGCCACGCGGCGCGCCTTTTCCTGCTCGTAGCCGGCCCGGCCCCAGCCGGTGAGCGGCCGGTCCCAGCCCATTTGCCAGGCCAGCTGCCAGTGGGCCAGGCGCTGACCCACCGAGCTGCGGCCATCACCGCGCTGCTGGTAGATCTGCATTTCCTGGCGCGCCTCGTCCACGCGCTGCTCCACGGCTGGCACCTGGGACAGCGCCGCCGCCGCGATGGCCAGCACGCACAGGCCCCAGTACACGCGCCGTTGCCCGGTGGTGCGCACCAGCAGCCAGGCGCACACCGGCAGCAGCAGCACCAGGGCCAGCCAACCGCCGCGCGACTGCGACAGCACCGAGCCCACGGCGCCCAGCAGGATGGCGGCCACCAACAGCAACCGTTGCCAGGCCACCCAGCGCCGCCACTGCACAACCAGCAGCAGGCCGCTGAGCACGGCCAGCAGCATGCTCAGGTTGCCGTACTGGATGGCATTGGTAAAGCCGCTGGCACGCGGCAGTTGCTGCACGCCAATCTGGTAGATGCCCACCAGGCCGCTGCCCACAGCCCCCACCGCCACGCCCATCCATAGCCAGGAGGCCCGGGGCTCGAAGGTCATGAGGTAGAAGATGCAGGGCAGTGCCAGCAGGTACTTGACCGGGCGGTCCATGCTGCCCCAGCCCCAGGTGGCGCCCACGTCGAGCAGCCACAGCGCGGCCATGCACGAGAAGGCCGCCGTGAGCCACCAGGCGGCACGCGGCGCCGGGCGCCGCCACCACACCGGAGCACTGGCCAACGCAGCCAGCAATAGCAGCGCCGCACCGTAGGAGTAACCCGAGGGCAGCCACAGCGCCAGGCCGGGCACCATGAAGGCGCCCACGCTGGCACAGCGCCCGAACCAGCGGTAGGTCCGGACCGTCACCGGATCACCCGGCCGGTCAGGCTGTCGCGGTCGTAATGCAGCGCGGCATAGCGGAAGAAGCCCTCCAGCGCCACGAACAGGCAGTACAGGAAACCGGCCCCCCCGCACAGGAAGCCCAGGCGAAACAGGTACAGGCGCAGGAACATCGAGCCGCCGGATGCCAGGCCGCGCAGCACGCCGCCGCGCTTGCCCAGTTCGGCGCGCTTGGCAGCGCCCAGCATCACGTACTGGGTGAGTTTCTCGAGGCTGGTGCGCACGGAGTTGCGCGTGTAGTGCAGCAGGCGGGCGCGCACCAGGTGCCGCGGCACGGCAGCGCCACCGGGCTCGGGGTGCAGCTGCGCCTGCTCGTGCACCACGCCCGTGAACTCACGGACCATGGAGCGCACGAACAGCCGCTCGATGCGCGACTGCGACAGAAAGTAGCGCAGCTCCTGGCCGAAGGCCACCATGCGCCAGCGGATGGTCCACACGCCGCGCGCGCCCGAGCGCACGATGGCCTGCACTTCTTGCTGGAAGGCGGGCGTCATGACCTCGTCGGCGTCGAGGAAGAACACGTAGTCGCCGCGCGCATGGGCCAAGAGCCGGTTGCGCTGCACGGCAAAGCCCTGCCAGTCGGGGTAGGAATGGACCTCCGCACCCAGCCCCTGGGCCAGGGCGACGGTGCTGTCCGTGCTGCCGCTGTCGACGACCAAGACCTGGTCGGCGAAGGCGGCACTGCGCAGGCAGGCTTCGATACGGTGGGCTTCGTTGTGCGTGAGCACCGCCACCGTGAGCGTGGGCGACGGCTTTGCGTCGCCAGCGGCCGCCGACATCCGTCAGTGGCCGGCGTGTACGTGCTCGCCCGCCTTGAGGCGGTACACCGTGCCGCAGTAGGGGCACTTGGCCTCACCGCTGCGGGCCACGTCCAGATAGACCTTGGGATGGCTGTTCCACAGCTTCATGTCCGCCTTGGGGCTGGGGCAGAAGACCCCGCCCTGGGCGTTCAGGTCCTTGGCCAGCAGTTCGATCACAGCTTGGGACATGGTGTTCAGACCTTTGCGAGCCAGTGGGCGTATTTCGGGTTGCGGCCGTTGACGATGTCAAAGAACGCGCTCTGGATCTTTTCGGTGATCGGGCCGCGACTGCCGCTGCCGAGCTCGATGCGGTCGAGCTCGCGGATCGGCGTCACTTCGGCCGCCGTGCCGGTGAAGAAGGCTTCGTCGGCGATGTAGACCTCGTCGCGCGTGATGCGCTTTTGCACGATCTCCAGGCCCAGGTCCTTGGCGATGTGGAACACGGTGTTGCGGGTGATGCCGTTCAGGGCACCGGCCGACAGGTCGGGCGTGTAGATCACGCCGTTCTTGATCACGAAGATGTTCTCGCCCGCGCCTTCGCTCACAAAACCGCTGCTGTCGAGCAGCAGGGCTTCGTCGTAGCCGTCATCCAGCGCTTCCATGTTGGCCAGGATGGAGTTGGTGTAGTTGCTCACCGCCTTGGCCTGCGTCATCGTGATGTTCACGTGGTGGCGCGTGTAGCTGCTGGTCTTGACGCGGATGCCGCGCTGCATGCCCTCCTCGCCCAGGTAGGCACCCCAGGCCCAGGCCGCCACCATCAGGTGGATCTGGTTGCCCTTGGGCGAAACGCCGAGCTTTTGCGAGCCGATCCAGGTCAATGGGCGCAGATAGCACGATTCGAGGTTGTTTTCGCGCACCACGGCCTTCTGGGCCTCGTTCACTTCTTCCTTGCTGAAGGGGATCTTCATGCGCAGGATCTTGGCGCTGTTGAACAGGCGGTCGGTGTGCTCTTCCAGGCGGAAAATGGCCGTGCCATCGGCGGTCTTGTACGCGCGCACGCCTTCGAACGCGCCGCAGCCGTAGTGCAGGGTGTGGGTCAGCACGTGGATCTTGGCGTCGCGCCAATCAACCATCTGGCCGTCCATCCAGATCTTGCCGTCACGGTCGGCCATTGAGGGAACTACGGGGCTCATGGGTGTCCTTTGGGTTGCTGTAGGTCGCAAAAGAGCGATTTTACGGGGCTGGCGGCAGCTCGGCCACCGGAGCCGGTGCCTGCGGCGCCTCGTCCTCCTGGGCGGGGCGCACCAGCTCCCACTTCACGAGCTTGCCATTTTTGAACTCGCAGGTCACGAACGACTGCGATCCGTCCGTCCAGCGGTACAGCTCGGGCTGGGCGCCATCGTCAGACAGCAGCTGCCCCAGCGAACGCGTCATGGCCACCACATGCATGAGGTTCACCCCGGGACGCAGCTTGGCATTGAGCATGACGGCGCTGCCCACGTGCCCTATGGGCCGGTCTGCTGCTTTTTTCAGCACCGTCATGAGGCGCGTGAAATGCAGCAGCGCCCACATCATGAGCCCCCCTCCCACGGCCGCCACGCCCGGCCAACCATAGGACACATAGCCAAACACCAGGCCACCCACCGCCGCGAGCGGCACAACGATATTGCGAAAATTCATGGGCCGTATTGTCATATGGCCGGAGCGCGCGGCCATCCGTGGAGACCACAGACCTTCCAGACCCTCCTGGCCACCGCCCCCCAAACCCGCGCAGGCCGCACCAGGATGGCATGGACCGCCATTTCGTTGTGCAAACGCTACATCAAATGCAGGCGGGCGTCCCGCGTATGGCGCAACGCTGCGCCGCGGTTTACGCTCGCCAGTTGATACAACCTGATACGCCGGGTGATGCCTGCGGGAACACAAGCCATGAAACTGGACAACATACGCCTTTCCCCCAAGCTGTGGGGTTCCATCGTGGGTCTGCTGGGCGCCATGCTGCTGGTGTCCCTCTGGGCCCAGGCCCGGACCGACAGCGTCGTGGGCGACGCCATGGCCTCGCTGCAGTCCTACGACCAGCGCATCACCCTGGCCCTGCAGTGGAAGGGCGCCACCGAAACCACGGGCGAGCGCGTGCTGGCCAGCAACGCCACCCTCGACGCGGACCTGACCACCCTGTTCGATGGCCGCGTGAAGGCCGGCGTGACCGGCATCTCGGCCATCCAGGCCAAGGTGGTGGAGCTGGCCACCAGCCCGGCCGACAAGGCAGCGCTGGAGCGCGTGGCGTCGGAGCGCACCAAGATCCTGGCCCTGAACAAGCAGGCCCGCGAGATCAAGCAGGGTGGCGATACCGCGGCCTTCAAGACCTTCGTGGAGAGCCAGTACCTCGCGGCCATCGGCAGCTATGTGGACTCGCTCGAGGCCTTCGTGCAGCTGCAGCAGTCGCAGCGCGACGCCGCCAAGCAGGAGGCCGGCGCGGCCCTGGGCCGCGCGCGGGTGCTGGCCTGGGGTATCCAGGGCCTGGTGTTCATCCTCGGCCTGGTGCTGTCCTTCCTGCTGGTGCGCTCCATCAGCCGGCCACTGGACCGCGCGGTGGAATTGGCCGACGCGATTGCCGGCGGCGACCTCACGGTACAGGCCAAGGACGACCGCCAGGACGAATTCGGCCACCTGCTGCGCACGGTGTCGCAGATGGCCGAGCGCCTGCGCGCGCTCGTGTCCGAAGTGCGCACCGGCGTTGACTCGATGTCCAACGCCTCGGTGGAGATCGCCACCGGCAACCACGACCTGTCGTCGCGCACGGAGCAGACTGCAGCCAACCTGGAGGAAACCGCCGCCAGCATGGAGGAGTTGACCGCCACTGTGACCCAGTCGGCCGACACCGCCCGCCAGGCCAACCAGCTGGCATCCACCGCGGCCCAGGCCGCCGGTCGAGGCGGCGAGGTGGTGGCCCAGGTGGTGACCAGCATGCAGACCATCACCCAAAGCTCGCGCAAGATCGCCGACATCATCGGCACCATCGACGGCATTGCCTTCCAGACGAATATCCTGGCACTGAATGCCGCCGTGGAAGCCGCGCGTGCCGGTGAACAGGGCCGCGGCTTTGCCGTGGTGGCCAGCGAGGTGCGCGGCCTGGCGCAGCGCAGCGCCGAGGC
>NZ_AKJX01000232.1 GCF_000276605.1 Acidovorax sp. CF316
GCCTGCCGCTGCTGCTGTCATTGACCCGGTTGAACCGCGTGCGCCAGGTCGATCCCTTGAACAATACCCTGGTGGTGGAAGCCGGCGCCACGCTGCAGCAGGTGCAGGACGTGGCCCGCGAGGCCGGGCGCCTGTTCCCGCTGAGCCTGGCGGCCGAGGGCTCGTGCACCATCGGCGGCAACCTGGCCACCAATGCCGGCGGCGTGCAGGTGCTGCGCTACGGCAATGCGCGCGAGCTGTGCCTGGGCCTGGAAGTCGTGACGCCCGAGGGCGAGGTCTGGAACGGCCTGCGCACCCTGCGCAAGGACAACACCGGCTACGACCTGCGCGACCTGTACATCGGCTCCGAAGGCACGCTGGGCGTCATCACCGCTGCCGTGCTCAAGCTGTTTCCGCTGCCTGCGGCCCAAGTGGCCGCGCTGGTGGCCGTGCCCTCGCCGGGCGATGCCCTGCAGCTGCTGGCGCTGGCCCAGCAGCGCCTGGGCGCATCGCTCACCGCCTTCGAATTGCTGTCGGACACCTGCCTGTCGCTGGTGCTGCACCACGTGCCGGGCGCCCGGCGCCCGCTGGCCGAGGCCTCGCCCTGGTACGTGCTGCTGGAGGTGTCTGTCACCGGTGCCGAGGAGGGTGCAAGCGACCAGGCGCAGCAGGCCATCGAAGGCGTGCTCGAAGCCGCGATGGAGGCGGGCTGGGTGGTCGATGCCGCGTTGTCCGCCACGCTCGCGCAGTTCAAGGCCCTGTGGGCGCTGCGCGAAAACATCTCCGAAGCCCAGGGCGCCGAAGGCCCGACCATCAAGCACGACATCGCGCTGCCGATCTCGCGCATCCCCGATTTCATCGCCCGCAGCGACGCAGCCGTAGCCGCCGCTTTCCCCGGTGTGCGCCTGGTGGTGTTCGGCCACCTGGGCGACGGCAACCTGCACTACAACGCCTCGCCGGCCACGCCCTCGCCCGACGCCGCAGGCCGCGCTGCCTTCCTCGCGCTGGAGGCACCGCTCAACCGGCTGGTGCACGACGCCGTGCACGCTGCAAGCGGCTCCATCAGCGCCGAGCACGGCCTGGGCGTGCTGCGGCGCGACGAATCGGCCCGCTACAAGGCGCCGCTGGAGTTGCGCCTGATGCAGCGCATCAAGGCCGCGCTGGACCCTGCCGGCCTGATGAACCCGGCCAAGCTGCTGCCCGAGACCCCCGTGGTCCATCGCACCTGACCTGCCATTCCCCTGGAGAAACGCCCCGTGAGCACCGACACCCTGAACGTCGCCGGCATCGCCGTATCGCCCCACCACTACATCGATGGCCAGCGCGTGGCCTCGGACCTGCGCTTCGACCTGCACTCGCCCATCGACCAGGCGCTGCTGGGCCGCATCAGCGAAGGCTCGCCCGCCCATGTGGACGCAGCCGTGACCGCTGCGGCGCGTGCCTTCCCGGCGTGGAGTGCGCTCTCGGCGGCCGAGCGCAAGCCCTACCTCGACCGTTTCGCGGCCGAGATCGGCCAGCGCGCCGAGGCCTTCTGCACGCTCGAGTCCAACGATGCGGGCGTGCTGCTCTCGCGCATGAAGCACGGCGTGGTGCCGCGCGCCATGCTCAACCTCACCTGGTTCGCCGAGCATGCGCTCACGTTGCAGGACCGCCCCATCGAAACCGAGCAGGCCACCCACCTCGTGCGCCACGACCCGGCCGGCGTGGTGGCCATCATCACGCCCTGGAACGCGCCGCTGATGCTGGCCACCTGGAAGCTCGGCCCGGCCCTGGCCGCGGGCAACTGCGTCATCGTCAAGCCGCCGGAGTGGGCGCCGCTGACCAGCAGCCTGCTGGCCGACTGCGCGCACGCCGCCGGCCTGCCGCCCGGGGTGTTCAACATCGTGCAGGGGGCGGGTGCCAGCACCGGCGCGCGCCTGGTCAGCGACCCGCGCCTGGCGCGCGTCTCGTTCACCGGCTCGGTGCCCACGGCCAAGTGGATTGCGCAGTCGGCCGGCGCCAACCTCGTGCCCTGCAGCCTGGAGCTCGGCGGCAAGTCGGCCTTCATCGTGCTGGAGGACGCCGACATCGACAACGCTGCCGCCACCGGCGCGCTGATGTACCGCAACGCCGGCCAGGTGTGCCTGGCGGGCACGCGCTTCCTGGTGCACCGCAAGGTGCAAGATGCCTTCGTGGCCGCCTTGCGCGGCTATGTGGAAAAGCTCACCGTGGGCGATCCGCGCGAGGAGGCCACCGAGGTCGGCCCCATCATCCACCCGCGCCAGGTCGAGCGCGTGCACGGCTTCGTGCAGCGCGCCGTGGCCGATGGCGCCATGCTGCTCTGGGGCGGGGCGCACCACCCCTTCGGCGCGCAGTACTACCAGCCCACGCTGCTCACCGATGTGCGCCAGGACAGCGAGATCGTGCAGAACGAGGTCTTCGGCCCGGTGCTCACGCTGCAGGCCTTCGATAGTGACGAGGAGGCCATCGCCCTGGCCAATGGCACGGACTACGGCCTGGGCGGCGTGTGCTACGGCGAAGCGGAGCACGCCAGCGCCGTGGCGCAGCAGGTGCGCACCGGCTTCATCTGGGTCAACAGCTTCGGCATCCGCGACCTGGCCGCACCGTTCGGCGGCATCAAGCGCAGCGGCGTGGGCCGCGAAGGAGGGGACTGGAGCTTCGAGTTCTTCTGCGACGTGAAGGATGTCGTGGTTCCCAAGAAGCCCTTCCGCGCCAGCTTCAGCCACCGCTAAGACACATCCAAAGGAGACACACCCCATGGGAAGCATCGTTGGCGCCGCCATCGTCTCGCACCACCCCGGCCTGATGCAGTGCGAAGAGTTTCGCGTGCTGCAGGGCGCGGGGGCCGACTCGGACCTGATCCCCGGCTATGCGCGCCTGCGCGAGAAGATTGCCGCGGCCCGGCCCGACGTGGTCATCATCTTCGACTCGCACTGGTTCACCACCGGCTATCACCTGGTGGACGGTGCGCCGCGCTACCAGGGCATGTTCATCTCCGACGAGATGCCCTGGTACCTGCACGGCGTGCCTTACGACTACCGCGGCCACCCGGACCTGGCGCTCGAGATCGAGGCCGTCTCGCGCGAGCACAAGGGCTACAACCGGGTCATCAACCACCCCGACCTGGGCAAGCAGTACGCCACCATCAACCTGGTCAAGCACCTGCGCCTGGAGCGCAGCGACACGCCGGTGGTCACCGTGAGCTCGTGCCAGAACTGCGACTGGCGCCACTTCCTGAAATCGGGCGAAGCGATTGCCGAGGCCGTGCGCCGCAGCGACCTGCGCGTGCTGCTGCTGGCCTCGGGTGCGCTGAGCCACAAGTTCAACCCCATCGACTGGAAGCCCAACCACCCGCGCATCTTCCACGAGAGCAATGTCTCGCGCCCCGAGAACATCGTGAGCGACAAAGGCGCCATCGCCCTCATGGAGCAGGGCCGGCACGATATGGTGCTCGACCGATGGCAGGACGAGTACCGCAAGATGCCCTGGGAGGCCTTCGGCGCCCACTACCTGCAGATGCTGGGCGCCATGGGCGGGGCGGACTGCCGTGCGCGCGGCGTGGCTTTGTCGGCCTACGAGAACGCCCGCGGCACGGGCAACGTGCACATGTGGTTCGATGGTGAAGCGAGCGAAGCAACGGCAAAGGTGGTGGCATGAACTTCGAATTCCCGATCACCGAACTGCCCGCCGTGATGCGCGGCCCGCGCGTGGAGCGCCGCCGCGTGCTGGTGGGCGGCAGCGCCTGCTGGGGCACCCTGGTGGAAGAAGGCGCGCAGCAGGGGCTGCTGCGCCTGGACGATGGCCGCGTGCTCGACCCGGCCACGGTGCAGCACCTGCCGCCGGTCTCGCCCAGCAAGGTCATCGCGGTGCACATCTCGTACAGCTCGCGCAGCTTCGAGACGCGCAACCAGCCCAAGCCGACCGAGACACCGACCTATTTCACCAAGCCGCCGACTTCGGTCAACGGCCACGGCTGCGAGATCCACAAGCCCGCCGACAGCCTGTACCTGAACTACGAGGGCGAGTACGCCGTGGTCATCGGCAAGACCTGCCGCAACGTGCTGCCCGAGGAGGCATGGGACTACATCGAAGGCTTTTGCCCCGCGCTCGACATGGGCCTGCAGAACTACCGCGACACCGACCAGGGCAGCATGCTGCGCGTGAAGGGCGCGGACACGCTGCTGCCCATCGGCCCGGGCATCGTGCGCGGCGTGAACCTGTTCGAGCAGACGCTGCGCACCTACCGCAACGGCCTGGTGGTGCAGGAGGCGCACATCGGCGACGAGACCATCTGGGGTCCGCACTACGTGGTGGCCGACATTGCGCGCCACATCACCCTGGTGCCGGGCGACGTGATCCTGATGGGCACGCCCTGCCACTCGCGCTCGGTGGACCCGGGTGACCTGGTGGAGTGCGAGATCACCGGCCTGGGCCGCCTGGCCGGCACGGTGGTCGCCATAGCCGCACCACGCGCCTCAGCCCTGGGCGTGGGCCACCAGCCCACCGACAGCCCCGAGGTGCGGCGCGTGGCCTGCGGCTTCGACGAGCGCGTGCCCGAGCACCTCAAGGCCAACTACCGGCAGGCGGCGAAGAAATAACCCACAACGAGACCCGGAGACAACGCATGACGAAATCCTCGCCCACCCCTTCCCGCCGCAACATCCTGCAGCTGGCCCTGGCCGGCACCGCCGGCACGCTGCCCTTCATGGCCCAGGCCCAAGCCATCGACACCGTGAAGATCCTGGCCGGCTTTGCCGCCGGCGGCACGGTGGACACTCTGGCGCGCCGCGTGGCGACCCAGATCACGGGCGGCTACGCCAAGTCGGCCGTGGTGGAGAACAAGACCGGCGCGGGCGGGCAGATCGCCATCACCACGCTCAAGGCCGCCCCGGCCGACGGCGCCACGCTGCTGGCCACCCCCATGTCCATGCTGGGCATCTACCCCCACACCTACAAGAAGCTGCCCTACGACCCCGTGGCCGACGTGACCCCGGTCTCGCTGGGCGTGGTGTTCGACATGGGCTTTGCAGTGGGCCCGCAGGTGCCGGCCTCGGTGAAGACCGTGCCCGAGTTCCTCGAATGGTGCAAGGCCAACCCCACGGGCGCCAACTTCGGCTCGCCCGCGCCGGGCTCGGTGCCGCACTTCGTGGGTGAACTGATCAGCCGCGCCGGCAAGGTGGACATGCGCCACGTGGGCTTTCGCGGCTCGCAGCCGGCCATCCTGGACCTGCTGGGCGGGCAGATCGCGGCCGTCTCGGCGCCGGTGGGTGAGTTCCTGCCGCACCTCCAGGGCGGCAAGATCCGCGTGCTGGCCACCTCGGGCGCCACGCGCAACAAGTTCATGCCGGGTGTCAGCACGCTGATCGAGCAGGGCTACAAGGACATGGCCTACAACGAATGGTTCGGCTTCTTCCTGCCGGGCAAGGCGCCGGCCGAGCTGGTGGCCAAGGCCAATGCCGCGATCCGCACCGCGCTGGCCGACAAGGATGTGATCGCCGGGCTGGCCGCGATGGGGCTGGAGGCGCGCTCGTCGAGCCCGGCCGAGCTGGCGGCGCTGCTCAAGGCCGATGGCGACAAATGGGGCCCGATCGTGAAAGCCATCGGCTTCACGGCGGAATCCTGAGGGCTGCACGATGCTTGAAGATGCGCTGATACAGCAGCTCGCGCTGGAGCTGCACCAGGCCGAGAAGAGCCGTGTGCAGGTGGAGCATTTCTCCAAGCGCCACCCCGGCATGACGGTGCAGGACGGCTATGCCATCTCGCGCGCCTGGGTGGCGATGAAGATCGCCGAGGGGCGCAGCGTGCGCGGCCACAAGATCGGCCTGACCTCGCGCGCCATGCAGGTCGCCAGCCAGATCACCGAGCCCGACTTCGGCACGCTGCTGGACGACATGTTCTTTGCCGAGGGCGGCGACATCCCCATGCAGCGCTTCATCCTGCCACGGGTGGAAGTGGAGCTGGCCTTCGTGCTCAACAAGCCGCTGCGCGGCGAGCCGGGGCGCCCTCCGGTGAATATCTTCGACGTGCTGGCCGCCACCGAGTACGTGGTGCCGGCCATCGAGATCATCGACGCGCGCATCGAGCAGCATGACCGCCACACCGGCGTGATGCGCAAGGTCTTCGACACCATCTCGGACAACGCGGCCAACGCTGGCATCGTCACCGGCGGGCGCCCCGTGCGGCCCGATGCGGTGGACCTGCGCTGGTGCGGTGCGCTGCTCTACAAGAACGGCGTGATCGAGGAGTCGGGCCTGGCCGCCGCCGTGCTCAACCACCCGGCCACGGGCGTGGCCTGGCTGGCCAACAAGCTCGCGCCCTATGGCGAGGGGCTGGCAGCTAGCGAGGTGGTGCTGGGGGGCTCCTTCACCCGGCCCGTGGCGGCTGCCGCGGGCGATACCTTCCATGCCGATTACGGGCCGCTGGGCAACATCGCCTTCCGCTTCGTTTGAAAGGATTGCCTTGCAGACACCGGTGAACACCTTCAAGCAGGCGCTAGCAGTGCGCACGCCACAGATCGGCCTGTGGTTCGGCCTGGCCAGCGGCTATGCGGCCGAGCTGGTGGCGGGCGCGGGCTTCGACTGGCTGGTGCTGGACGG
>NZ_AKJX01000233.1 GCF_000276605.1 Acidovorax sp. CF316
TCTTTTGGCGACGCAAAAGAAAGTAGGTGCGCCGCCGGGCGCACATCCCGGCCTCCGCCCTCAGCAAAGCACCGAAGCAACCACCAACAAAAAAAGACCACGCCCATGACAGAAACCAAATCCACCTGCCCCTACTGCGGCGTAGGCTGCGGCGTGATCATCGAATCCCAGGGCGCGCAGATCACCGGCGTGCGCGGCGACCCCACCCACCCCGCCAACTTCGGCCGCCTGTGCACCAAGGGCTCGACCCTGCACCTCACGGCCGCCAGCCCCGTCACGCTGCAGACCCGCCTGCTCCACCCCTTGCACCGCACCCGGCGCGGCGAGGCAGCCCTGCCCCTCACGTGGGATGCTGCGCTGGGCATGGCGGCCAGCAGGTTCGCCGACACCATCGAACAGCACGGCCCCGACGCGGTCGGCTTCTACGTCAGCGGCCAGTTGCTCACCGAGGACTACTACGTCTTCAACAAGCTGGCCAAGGGCCTCGTCGGCACCAACAACATCGACACCAACTCGCGCCTGTGCATGAGCAGCGCCGTGGCCGGCTACAAGGCCACGCTGGGGGCCGATGCGCCGCCCGCCTGCTACGACGACGTGAAGCATGCGCAGTGCCTGTTCTTCGTGGGCAGCAATGCGGCCTGGGCGCACCCCATCCTGTTTCGGCGCATCGAGGATGCGCGCGCCGCCAACCCGGCCATGAAGGTCATCGTCGCCGACCCGCGCCGCACCGACACCGCGGGCATGGCCGACCTGTTCCTGCCGATCCAGCCGGGCAGCGACGTGATGCTGTTCAACGGCATGCTGCACCTGATGCTGCGCGAGGGCTGGGTGGATGCCGCCTACATCGGCGCGCACACCAGCGGCTTCGATGCGCTCAAGGCGCTGGTGGCCGATTGCACGCCCGAGCGCGTGAGCGCGGTGTGCGGCATTCCCGAGGCCGACCTGGCCACGGCCGCGCAATGGTTCGCCACCTCCAGGGCCACGCTCAGCCTGTACTGCCAGGGCCTGAATCAGAGTACCAGCGGCACGGCCAAGAACGCGGCGCTGATCAACCTGCACCTGGCCACGGCGCAGATCGGCAAGCCGGGCGCAGGCCCGTTCTCGCTGACCGGCCAGCCCAACGCCATGGGCGGGCGCGAAGTGGGCGGCCTGGCCAACCTGCTGAGCGCGCACCGCGACCTCGCCAACCCCGCGCACCGCGCCGAAGTGGCCGCGCTGTGGGGCGTGGCCGATGTGCCCGCACGGCCTGGCAAGACGGCGGTGGAGATGTTCCAGGCCGCGGCCGACGGCGAGATCCGCGCGCTGTGGATCGCCTGCACCAACCCCGCGCAAAGCATGCCCGACCAAGCCACCGTGCGCCGCGCGCTCGAACGTGCGGAGTTCGTGGTGGTGCAGGAGGCCTTTGCCACCACGGCCACCGCGCAGTACGCCGACCTGCTGCTGCCCGCCACCACCTGGGGCGAGAAGATCGGCACCGTGACCAACAGCGAACGCCGCATCTCGCGCGTGCGCAGCGCCGTGCCCGCGCCCGGGCAGACGCGCCACGACTGGGCCATCGGGGTGCAGTTCGCGCACCAACTGGAGGCACGGCTGCGCCCCGGCGCACCCAGCCTGTTCCCCTATGCCACCGACGACGCCGATGCCGGCGCCGAGGCTGTGTGGAACGAACACCGCGAAACCACGCGCGGCCGCGACCTGGACATCACCGGCCTGTCGTGGGCCCTGCTCGAGGCCAACGGCCCGCAGCAGTGGCCGCTGCCCGAAGGCGCAGCCAGCGGCAAGGTCCGCCTGTACGAAGACGGCATCTACCCCACGCCCGATGGGCGTGCACGCTTTGCGGCCCATGCCTGGCAGCCCGTGGCCGAGCCACGCGAATCGCGCTACCCCTTCGGCCTGACCACCGGCCGCCTGCGCGACCAGTGGCATGGCATGAGCCGCACCGGTACCCTGGGCCGGCTGTTCGGGCATGTGGCCGAGCCCTCGGTGCAGATGCATCCGGACGACATGGCGCAGCGCAAGCTGCAGAACGGCGACCTGGTGCACCTCACCAGCAAGCGCGGCTCCATCGTGGTGCCGGTGCAGGCCGACACCAACATCGGCCTGTCGCAGGCCTTCATGGCCATGCACTGGGGCAGCGAGTACCTCAGCGGGCAGTCGTCCACGGGCGAGCGGCTGTCGGGCGTGAATGCGCTGACCACCTCGGCCTACTGCCCCACTTCCAAGCAGCCCGAGCTCAAGCACGCGGCCGTGAAGATCCTCAAGGCCGAGATGCCCTGGACGCTGCTGGCCCTGGCCTGGCTGCCGGCGGACAGCGCGCTGGCCGTGCGCACGGCCCTGTCGGAGCTGATGCAGGCCTTCCCGTTCGCGAGCTGCGTTCCCTTCAGCAACAACGCCCCACTGTCGGAGCCGGGCCGCGAGCGCACCGGCGTGCTGCTGCGCGCCGCCGCACACGAGGCACCGCCCGATGCCCTGATCGAACGCGTCGAGGCCCTGCTGGGCCTGGCCGGCAGCGACACGCTGCGCTATGCCGACAGGAAGCGCGGCCAGCGCCGCGCCGCGCGCCTGGCACGGCGCGCCGATGGTGCCAGCACCCTCGAGGCCATCGTGCTGGCAGGCGATACCAGCGCCCAGGGCTGGATCAAGACCCTGCTGCAGGAAGAGCTGCCCGCGCAGACCTATGGCCGCCTGCTGCTGGTACCCAGCGCCAAGGCCCCGGTGGCAGTGCAGTCGCGCGGCAAGACCGTGTGCACCTGCTTCAACGTCACCGACCTGGCCATCACCGGCAGGCTGGCGCAGTGCCACGGCACCGACGAGGACCGGCTGGCACAGCTGCAGGGTGCGCTGCGCTGCGGCACCAACTGCGGCTCGTGCCTGCCCGAGCTCAAGCGCATGGTGCGCGCCACCGGGCCCCTGGCGCCCAAGGCGGCCACCATCGCCATTGCCGCCATATAACCAAAAGTTCGCTGGGTTGCGAGAAAATACCCAGCCCCACTCAAAGAGCCATTCACCCACCATGGGCATCAGCCAGTACATCAAGGAAATCGGCCGCGGCCCACGCGGGGCCAAGCCGCTCACGCGCGAACAGGCCACCGACCTGTTCGGCCAGGTGCTGGACGGCACGGTGACCGACCTGGAGGTCGGCGCTTTCTGCCTGGCCATGCGCATCAAGGGCGAGACCGCCGACGAGATGTGCGGTTTCCTGGACGCCACGCACGCCCGCATGGCCCTGCTGCCCGCCAGCGACCGCCCCCTGGTGGTGCTGCCCAGCTACAACGGCGCGCGCAAGCTGCCCGTGCTCACCCCGCTGCTGGCCCTGCTGCTGGCGCGCGAAGGCCAGCCGGTGCTGCTGCACGGCATGCGCACCGAAGCGCGGCGCATCCTGGCGTCCGACGTGCTGGAGGCCCTGGGCACGCCCGCACTCGCAGCGCCGCGCCAGGTCGCTGCCGGCGAGGTGGCCCACATCCATACGCAACAGCTGCACCCCGGGCTGGCACGGTTGCTGGCCGTGCGCGAGGCCGTGGGCCTGCGCAATGCCGGGCACAGCGCCGTGAAGCTCATGAACCCCTGTGCCGGCGCCGCCGTGGTGGTCACCAGCTACACGCACCCCGAGTACTTCGAGATGCTGCAAAACACCTTCAGCGCCATGGGCATGAACGCCCTGCTCTCGCGCGGGCTCGAGGGAGAGGTGGCTGCCGACCCGCGCCGCACACCCCGTTACGACGCCTTCGTGGGCGGGGTGCACCATGTGCTGCAGGAGCAGGAGCCCGGCACCGCGAGCGAGGTGCCCGGCCTGCCCGCCGAGATCGACGTGGCCACCACGGCCGACTACACCCGCCGCGTGCTCATGGGCGAACTGCCGGTGCCGCCCGCCCTCACGCGGCAGGTGGAACATATCTTGCAGATCACCGCTCAAACAGCCACGCCCGCCCTGCCGGAGACACAGCCATGAACCGCCCCACGAATCCCCCGACCCCATCCCCGCAGCACAACCGCCCCCACCTGGGCACCGGCGGCTCCTGCACCCTGGTGGGCGCCGGCCCCGGCGATCCGGAGCTGCTCACGCTCAAGGCGCTCAAGGCCATCCAGGCCGCCACGGTGCTGCTGGTCGACGACCTGGTGAGCGACGCCATCGTGGCCTACGCCGCGCCCACGGCGCGCATCGTGCACGTGGGCAAGCGCGGCGGCTGCAAGAGCACGCCGCAGGCCTTCATCGAGAAGCTGATGCTCATGGCCGTGAACGAGGGCGAGAACGTGGTGCGCCTCAAGGGCGGCGACCCCTTCATCTTCGGCCGCGGCGGCGAGGAGGTGGAGCACCTGCGCGCGGCGGGCGTGCCGGTCACAGTCATCAACGGCATCACCGCGGGCCTGGCGGGCCTGACCTCGCTGGGCGTGCCGCTCACGCACCGCGAGCATGCCCACGGCGTGGTCTTCGTCACCGGCCATGCCAAGCCCGGCGACGCCGGTACCGACTGGCGCCAGCTGGCCGCCACGGCGCGCGACGCGAAGCTGACGCTGGTGATCTACATGGGCGTGAGCGGTGCCGCCACCATCGAGCAGGAACTGCTCACCGGCCTGCCGGCGGCCACGCCCGTGGCCATCATCCAGCACGCCAGCCTGCCGCAGCAGCGCCACGCCGTGACGACACTGGGCGAGCTGCACGCCACCATCGGCCGCGAGGGGCTGGCCAGCCCCTCGGTGATCGTGGTCGGCGACGTGGTGCAGGGCATTGCCGCAGCCGCGCTGCCGCAGTTGCCGGCCCACCAGCGCGCGGCCTGAACCAGCCCCCCACCTGCACACCACGGCTGCGCCGGCACACACCGGCTCCGCAGCCTTGCGCGGGGCCTGCCTGCATGCGCGGACATGCGGCCTCCCACACGCCCGCGAGGGCCCGTCTGCGCACCGTGCGGGCGCAGTGATCCACGCGCCATTGGCCCAGGTATTGCTAGTTGCACTGTGACAAAGCCCGAGGGCTCACTACACAGGATCACACCATGGCAGCCTACCCTCTCTCCACGGCCCGCAGCACGCCATCCACGCCCGCTGCGGCATCGCGCGATGGCGACATGTCCCTGGTCAACATCGCGGCCCGCCAGCGCATGCTGTCGCAGCGCATGGTGCTGCAGACGGTATTGGCCACGCGCGGCAGCGACCTGCATCTGAAGGCGGCACGCAGCTCGCTCGCACTGTTCAGCGACAGCCACGCCAGGCTGGTGGACACGCCGCGCCACCTCGATGCGGCCATGGGCGAGCGCATCCGCGCGACCTACCAGGGGGCCACCGGCGTGGGCCCCACCATCGATGCCTTCATGCAGCAGGTGGAGCGCACGCTGGAGCTGGCCGAGCGGCAGAGCCCCCGCGTGGAAGAAGCCCTGGCCCGCCTGGTGGAGATCACCGACGGCGCACTCGATGCCCTGAACACCGCCACGACGGCCTTCGACCAGTTGGGCAAGGCCAAGTCCGAGACGCTGATGAAGGAGCTGGCAGGCATCGTGGCCTCGATCCAGACCGTGGCGCGCGAGGCCAAGGTGGTGAGCTTCAATGCCCAGGTGATGGCCGCGCGCGCGGGCCAGCATGGCCGCGAATTCGCGGTGGTGGCCAACGTGCTCTCGGGCATCACCAACGAGATCGACGGCCTGTCGCTGCAGGCCGTGTCGCTGGCCGGGCGCAACCGCTGAACAGCCGGGCAGCGAGCTCACAGATTGGTGAAGCCCCCGGCAGGCGCGGGATGGGGAAGGGACCAGCCGAAATAGACCTCCACCTCCACGATGCGCCCCTCGCGGGTGGTCACCACCTCGGTGTTGCGAAAGCGCCCGCCGCCCTGGCGCGTGCCCTCGTAGGTGACGAAGACGGTATGGCCCTGCTGGACCAGGTGGATGAACTGGAAGCCGCTGATGCCCTCGCTGTTGGGCCAGCAGCGCGCGAAATAGGTGGCCCGGTCGATGCGGTTGTCGAGCGGGCTCGAGAAATGGAAGTCCTCGTCGATCAGCGCCTCGAGGGCCTCGCGGTCCTTGCGGACATAGGCCTCGTAGCTGGCACGCACCAGGGCGGTGGCATCGTTCATGGTGGCTTGTCTCCCCATTGGGAAGGAGCGCCTGAGCGCTCCAAAGGGACAAGGCTACTCCAGCGAACACGGAGGCCTGTTAGCACATGTTCCAGGCGCCCACCAAACACATCCAGACACGGCGCTGTTTAGCACCAGCTGAGTCGAAACTGGCGCGGCCAAGGCCAGTGCCCCCGCGCAAGGGCCGCCCCGCCGCGCTGGGGGCGTCCCCC
>NZ_AKJX01000234.1 GCF_000276605.1 Acidovorax sp. CF316
CCGGCTGGCGCCGCGCCAGCCGCTCGCCCAGCAGCGCCAGCGTGTCGGCAAGGAAGGGATAGGCCGCGTCGTCGAAGGCACCGAGGGGCCCGCCCAGCACCACCAGCAGGTCGGGCGCGGGGTGCAGGCCGTCCTGCAGCGGGCCCACGCCCGCGTCGTGCGTGTGCAGGGCGTAGCCGCGCTGCAGCAGCAGGGGGGCCAACAGGCCCAGGTCCTCGAAGGGCACATGGCGCAGCACGAGCGCGGTCTTCATGGCGGTTTCCCTTTTTTGTACTAATACATTAAAATGAATGTATGAGTACATTGTACGTCCCCGGAAAAACGGCTGCCGACATTGCCGAGGGCCTGCTGGCTGCGATGCGCGACGGAACCCTGCCGCCTGGCAATCCCCTGCCTGCGGTGCGCGTGGCGGCGCAGCAACTGGGCGTCAACCCCAACACCGTGGCGGCCGCGTACGCGCGCCTGCGCGATGCCGGCCACGTGGTGACCGATGGGCGCCGCGGCACGCGCGTGGTCGAGCCGCCCGCGCGCATGCCCCACGCCTATGCCGTGCCCCCCGGCCTCCGCGACCTGGCCAGCGGCAATGTCGATGCGGCCCTGCTGCCCCAGTTGCAGGGGGGCGCAGCAACCTGGGCGGCACTGACCTCCTCAGCGGGCTACGACGCCCCGGCCGACCTGCCCGCATTGCAGGCCGAGGCGCGCCAATGGCTGTCGGCCCAGGGCCTGCCGTGCGAAGAGATCGCCGTGTTCTCCGGCACGCTCGATGCGGTGGAACGGGCCTTGCGTGCGCACACGCGCCCGGGCGAGCGCGTCGCGGTCGAAGACCCTTGCTGGCCGCCCATGGTGGCGCTGCTGCACAGCCTGCGCCTGAAGCCCGTGCCGCTGCCCGTGGATGGCGAAGGCGTGTGCATTCCCGATGCCGGGGTGCTCGCAGGCTGCACGGCCCTGGTGCTCACGCCGCGCGCGCACAACCCCACGGGGGCGGCGCTCAGCCCCGCGCGCTGGAAGGCGCTGCACGGCCAGCTGCAGGCGCTGCCCCACCTGCTCGTGGTGCTCGATGACCACTGGGGCCCGCTGTCCGCCGCGCCACTGGCCGTGGCCGCATCACTCCCCCCGCTGTGGCTGCACGTGGTGTCGGTCAGCAAGTTCCTCGGGCCCGACCTGCGCGTGGCGCTGGCCACGGGCAGCCCTGCCCTGCTGCAATCCATGCAGGCGCAGCAGGCCCTGGGGCCGCGCTGGGTCAGCCGCATCCTGCAGGGCCTGGCGGCCAGCCTGTGGCGGCAGATGCGCGACGGCAGCGCGCTGGTGCAGGCCGGCGGCTCGTACGCCGCACGGCGCCAGGGCCTGGTGCAGGCACTGGCCGCGCAGCAGATCACCGTGGCGCCCGGCGAGGGCCTGCACCTGTGGCTGCCCGTGGCCGATGAGGCTGCGGTCGTGCAGTCCATGGCCTCGCGCGGCTGGGCCGTGCAGGCCGGCGGCCCGCTGCGCCTGGCCAGCGCGCCAGCCGTGCGCGTGAGCCTGGGCGGCTGCAAGCCCACGGACATGGCCCGGCTGGCGGCCGACCTGGCGCAGGCGCTGCGCACGCCGGGGCGTGCGGTGTTCTAAAGCGCTGTCATCCGGTCCGGCGGCAGCGCTTCTAGAATCGCGCCCATCTTCACAATCCACACCGGAGACCACCCCATGCCCTACATGCTGCTCATCATGGAACCCCCAGGCCAGCGCGCCGAGCGTGGCCTTGCTGCCGGCCAGGAGGTTTATGCGCGCATGCAGCGCTTCGGCGCCGGCCTGCAGGCCCGCGGCCTGCTGCTGGGCGGCGAATCGCTGGCCAACGACACCGAGGGCGTGCGCCTGCAGGTGCGCGAAGGCCAGCCGCGCCTGGTGGACGGCCCCTTCGCCGAGACCAAGGAAATGGTCGGCGGTTTCTTCCTCGTCAACTGCGCCACGCGCGAGGAGGCCCTGGCCATCGCGCGCGAATGCCCGGCCGCCGAGTGGGCCACCATCGAGGTGCGCGCCATCGCCCCCTGCTACGACGGCGCGACAGGCTAGGACAACCCCCTGAGTCGCTTCGCGCCTTACCCCTTCTCTCGAATGGCTGCGCCATTCGGGAAGGGGGACACCGCCAGCGCGGCGGGGCGGCCC
>NZ_AKJX01000235.1 GCF_000276605.1 Acidovorax sp. CF316
ACAGGTCGAACACCAGCCGGTGCTGGTAGGCGGCCACCGGGGGCAGGGTGAACACCTGGGGCATGGCGGCCTGCTTCAGGTCCACCACCAGGCGCACCACGTTGGGCGCGTTCTGCCCGACGCGGATGCCGGCGATGTTCGGGTCGTCGGGCTTGACCTTGGCCACCAGCTCGCGCAGCTCGGGGCTCAGGTCGATGCCTTCGATGTCCACCGCCAGGCGCGGCGGCGTGGTCACGAAGAACTGCTTGGCGACCAGCTTGCCATCGGATTCGATGGTGACGCGCGTGTATTCGGGGGCGGGCCAGACACGCACTGCCAGGATGGTGGCTCCGCGGGCGATCTGCTGTGTACCCAGCAAGAGCACCAGGCTGCCCGTCTGCAGCAGGGCGCGGCGGGACGGTTGGCGGGGTGCCGGGCGGGCGGGCAGCTTCATTCGTTCAGAGTCCTTGCAGCAGCCGGTGGCCGGCGGCGGTGTGGGCATGCACGGTGACTTGCCTTTCGGTCTCGTCAATTGCTTCAATGTGGATAGCAAGGTCGGCAGGCGGGGTGAGCGCTGCAGCCTTCTCCGGCCATTCTGCCACCTTGAGGCCCGGGTTGGCAAAAATGTCCCTGAATCCAGCGTCTTCCCACTCGCGCGGGTCGTCGAAGCGGTAGAAGTCGAAGTGCCAGACGGTGGTGGCGTGCGGCGCCAAGCCCGGTGCCTCGTGCGGCTCCACCACGGCATAGGTGGGGCTCTTGATGCGGCCCTGCACCCCGAGCGCGCGCAGCAGGTGGCGCACCAGCGTGGTCTTGCCGGCACCCAGGTCGCCATGCAGGGTGAGGAGGGCCTGGGCCAGCAGCGGCGGCTGGGCGGCCAGCGCCTGCGCGAAGGCGGCGGTGTCGTCCTCGCCGTGCCAATGCCACGTGCGAGGGTTTTGCGTGCGAGGGCTTTGCCCGGCGGCCGGGACCGCGGGGCTTTCTACAATCTGGCCGGTATGTGGTGCAACAGTCAACTCGTTCCTCAAATGCAGGAGTGGGCCCGCGAGCTGGGATTTTCCCAAATCGGCGTGGCGGGGGTGGATTTGTCTGCCGCCGAAGAGGGGTTGATGCAGTGGCTGGCCCAGGGGTTCCATGGCGAGATGCATTACATGGCCACCCACGGCACCCGCCGTGCCCGCCCGGCCGAGCTCGTGCCCGGCACGGTGAGCGTGATCACGGCACGCATGGATTATCTGCCGCGCGGCAAGCCCATGGAAGGCTGGCAGGAGGCGGAGCTGTCGCGCCTGGCGCGCACGGGCGAGGGCATCGTCTCGGTCTACGCCCGGGGCCGCGACTACCACAAGGTGCTGCGTGCGCGGCTGCAAAAGCTCAGCGACCGCATCGCCGAGGCGGTGGGCCCGTTCGGCCACCGCGTGTTCACCGACTCGGCGCCGGTGCTGGAGGCCGAACTGGCCTCGCGCAGCGGCCAGGGCTGGCGCGGCAAGCACACGCTGGTGCTCAACCGCGAAGCGGGCTCGATGTTCTTCCTGGGCGAGATCTACGTGGACATGCAGCTGCCCGAGAGCGCGCCCGTCACCGCGCACTGCGGCAGCTGCAGTGCCTGCATCGCCATCTGCCCCACGCAGGCCATCATCGCGCCGCACCGCATCGATGCGCGCCGCTGCATCTCCTACCTGACCATCGAGCACGGTGGCCCGATCCCGCTGGAGTTCCGGGCGGCCATGGGCAACCGCATCTACGGCTGCGACGACTGCCAGCTGGCCTGCCCCTGGAACAAGTTCGCGCAGGTGAGCCGCCTGCCCGATTTCGATGAGCGCAATGGCCTGTCGGGCCAGCAACTGGTGCACCTGTTCGCCTGGGACGAGGCCACCTTCCTGCGCATGACCGAGGGCGGGCCGATCCGGCGCATCGGCCATGAGCGCTGGCTGCGCAACGTGGCCGTGGCCCTGGGCAATGCGCTGCGCGCGACGGGCGACGAAGCGGTGCGCGCGGCGCTGCAGTCGCGGGTGGCGGATGCCAGCCCCCTGGTGCGCGAGCACGTGGCCTGGGCCTTGGAGGGGTAGCGGGTGCGGCAGGCCCCGGCTCAGCCGCCGGCCAGCAGCCCGGTCGCCCTGAGCGTATCCACCAGCCCCTGGGCAAAGCGCTCGTACCCCGCCGCATTCGCATGGATCTGGTCGGAGCGCAGCGTGGCGTCGGCCAGCACGCCGGCCCATCCCTTGCGGTGCAGGGGGAGCTTGAGTTCGCTGGCGATCTCTTCGTACATGGCGTGGTCGCTCAGTTGGCCCAGGGTGGCCATGACCGTGAACTCGGGCACGGCGACCAGCAGCACCTGGGCGCCGGCGGCCCGCGCCTGCTCGCAGATCTGGCGCACGTTGGCGCGCGTGGCGCTGGTGCTCTGGCGGCGCAGGAAGTCGTTGCCGCCGATGCCCACGATCACCAGGGCAGGCTGGTGCTTTTGCAGCAGGTCCGGCAGCCTCTGCAAGGCCTGGGCCGAGGTATCGCCCGAGATGCCGCCGTTGACGACCTTCCACCCGCTCAGGCGCTGCAGCACGGCGGGGTAGGCCGCATCGGTGGACGCGCCCACCCCGGAGGTGAGCGAATCACCGAGCGCGAGCACGGTGGCCCCGGAGGGGACGGCCTGGGCGCGGGGCGGCTTGCGCCCGCAGCCTGCCAGCGGGGCCATGGCGGCCACCAGCAGGCCGGTCGCCAGGAGCCGACGGCGCGCCCGTGCGTGGAGGGAATTCACCGCAGCACCCCGAGTGCGAAGGGCAGGCTCACCACGCCCAGCAGCGTGGACAGCGTCACCAGCCCCGCCACGTAGGGCCCGTTGTAGCCCATGCGCGCGGCCAGCACGTAGCAGGTGCTGGCCGTGGGCAGGGCCGAGAAGGCCAGCAGCACCGTGGTCTGAACGGGGTTGAGTGCGAACAGGTGCGCCAGGCCGAAGGCGATCACGGGCAGCACCAGGTGGCGGATGGCCAGCACCGTCACGCTCAGCGCCTTGCCGCGCGTGAGCAGGCCGAACTGCATGCCCGCGCCCGCGGCCATCAGGCCCAGGGCCAGCGAGGCGGCGCTGATGCGCGTGACGGTGGGCTCGATCCACGCGGGGATCTGGAACCCGAGCAGGTTGGCCACCAGGCCCGAGAGCGTGGCCACGATCAGCGGGTTGCGCGCCAGCTCGCGCACGAAGCCGTGCTCGCCCTGCCGCGCCATGGGCCACACGGCGGCCACGTTGAACAGCGGCACGCAGACGCCGATCAGCACGGCGATCATCAGCAGGCCCTGCGCACCCGCCAGCCGCTCGGCAATCGCCAGGCCGATGAAGGAGTTGAAACGGAACGCGATCTGCGCGCTGGCCGCATGGTCGCGCAGGTCCAGGCGTTTGCCCAGCCAGGGCCAGTGCGGCATGCTGTAGGCCAGCGCAATGCCGGCGATGCCGGTGAGCATGCCGGCGGCGATCAGGCCCGAGGCGGCGCCGACGTCCACCGGGCTCTTGACGATGGACTGGAACAGCAGCACCGGGAACAGCAGGTAGTACACCAGGCTCTCGACCGGCTGCCACACGGCGCGGTTCAGTGCGGTGAAGCGGCACACCAGATAACCGCACAGGATCAGGGAGAAATCGGGGAGCAGGAGCTGGGCGTAATTCACACTCCGAGGATAACGGAAGCTCTGGCAGGCTGCGGGTAAGCCCCTATGTGGAATCCATAGGGAGCCGGGCCCCGCATTGCGCATACCATTGGCTACCGCCAAGTAAACCCCATAAGGAGAAATCAATGCAACGTCGTCGCCAATGGCTCGCACTAGCGCTGGTGGCTGCCGCAGGATCTGCCGCAGCCCAGGGCTACCCCAACAAGGTCATCAAACTGCAGGTGCCTTTCGCCCCCGGCGGCACCACAGACATCATCGCGCGCGTGATCGCCGACCCGCTGGGCAAGGCCCTGGGCCAGAGCGTGATCGTCGAGAACAAGGCCGGTGGCGGCGGCATCGTGGGTGCCAGCGAAACCGCACGTTCAGCACCGGACGGCTACACCCTGGGCGTGGCCACCGTGTCCACCACGGCGGCCAACCCGGCCATCAACCCCAAGACGCCGTACAACCCGATCACGGACTTCACGCCCATCACCAACATCGCGGCCACGCCCAACGTCATCGCGGTGCACCCGAGCTTCCCGGCCAAGGACTACAAGGCCTATGTGGCCGAGCTCAAGAAGTCGCCGGGCAAGTACTCGTACTCGTCGTCGGGCACGGGCGGCATCGGCCACCTGCAGATGGAGCTGTACAAGAGCCTCTCGGGCACCTTCGTGACGCACATCCCCTACCGCGGCGCGGGCCCGGCGCTGAACGACACGGTGGCCGGCCAGGTGCCGATGATCTTCGACAACCTGCCCTCGGCACTGCCCTTCATCAAGGAAAACCGGCTGGTGCCCATCGTGGTCGCGGCACCCCAGCGCGTGGCCGGCCTGCCCAATGTGCCCACCTTCAAGGAACTGGGGCTGGAGCCCGTGAACCGCATGGCCTACTACGGCATCGTCGGTCCCAAGGGCCTGCCCAAGGAGGTGGTCGACAAGGTCAACGCCGCCGTGCGCAAGGCCCTGGAAGACCCGGCCGTGAAGAAGCGCATCGAGGAGACCGGCTCCATCGTGATCGGCAACACGCCCGAGCAGTTCGCCGAGCAGATCAAGGCCGAGTTCGGTGTCTACAAGGACGTGGTGGCCAAGCAGAAGCTGGCGCTGGAGTAAAGACGCCAGCGCGGGCCACGCTCGCTGTCCACGAGGCCGCCCACGGGCGGCTTTTTTACGTGCTATGGTTTTGGCATGCTCACCGCCAGCCTGAACGCGATCGATACCTTCGTGGATGCCCTGTGGCTGGAGGACGGCCTCTCGCGCAACACCCTGGCTGCCTACCGGCGCGACCTCACGCTGTATGCGCAGTGGCTGGCCGAGCACCACCCCGAACTGGCGCTCGACGGCACGGCCGAGCCGCACCTGCAGGGCTACTTCGCGGCCCGGCACGATGAGACCCGCGCCACCTCGGCCAACCGGCGCCTGACGGTGCTGCGGCGCTACTTCCACTGGGCGCTGCGTGAGCGCCGCATCAGTGCCGACCCCACCGTGCGCCTGCAGGCAGCGCGCCAGCCCTTGCGCGTGCCCAAGACCCTTTCACAGGCCCAGGTCGAGGCCTTGCTGGCTGCGCCCGACATTGGCAACCCCCTGGGTCTGCGCGACCGCACCATGCTGGAGCTGATGTACGCCAGTGGCCTGCGCGTGACCGAGCTGGTCACGCTCAAGACCTTCCAGCTGGGGCTCAATGAAGGCGTGCTGCGGGTGATGGGCAAGGGCAGCAAGGAGCGCCTGGTGCCCTTCGGCGAAGAGGCACGCCAGTGGCTGCAGCGCTACCTGGCCGAGGCGCGCGGCGCCATCCTCGGCGGCCAGCAGACTGACGATTTGTTCGTGACCCAGCGCGGCGCGGGCATGACGCGGGTGATGTTCTGGGTCATCGTCAAGAAATGGGCGGCCGTGGCCGGCATCACCACACCGCTGTCGCCGCACACGCTGCGCCATGCCTTCGCCACCCACCTGCTCAACCACGGTGCCGACCTGCGCGTGGTGCAGCTGCTGCTGGGCCACGCCGACATTTCCACGACCACCATCTACACCCATGTGGCGCGCGAGCGGCTCAAGGCCCTGCACGCGCAGCACCACCCGCGGGGGTAAGCCGACCCCTTCACCCATTCAAACCACAACGAGGAGACAACGCATGAAGAAGCCCCTGATCGCAGCGCTGCTGCTGGCCAGCGCCGGCCTGGCCATGGCCCAGGCCTGGCCGGCCGCCAAACCCATCCGCCTGATCGTGGGCTACCCGCCGGGCGGTGGCATCGACTTTGCCGCGCGCACCGTCCAGACGCCACTGCAGGAGGCCTTGAAGCAGCAGATCGTGGTGGACTACAAGCCCGGCGCCGGCGGCCTGCTGGCCGCGGGCGAGCTGGTGCGCGCGCAGCCCGATGGCTACACCATCCTGCTGGCCAACACAGGGCCCTTTGCCATCGCACCGTACCTGCAGCGCAAGCTGCCCTACGACCCGCTCAAGCAGTTCACCTACATCGGCCAGATCAGCCAGGGCAGCTACATCGCCGTGACCTACCCGGCCCACCCTGCCAAGGACCTGAAGGAATGGGTCACCTGGGCACGCGCCAATGCCGGCAAGGTCAACTTCGCATCGGGCGGGGCGGGCACCTCCACCCACCTCAACGGCGAGCTCATGAACCAGGCCATCGGCATGGACATCACCCATGTGCCCTACAAGGGCAGCGCCCCGGCCCTGCAGGAACTGATCGGCGGACAGACGCAGCTGCTGATCGACGCCGGCACCGTGCTGCTGCCGCAGATCAAGGGCGGCAAGCTCAAGGCCCTGGCCGTCACCGGTGCGCAGCGCGACCCGCAGCTGCCCGATGTGCCCACGGTGCGCGAACTGGGCCTGGGCGCCATGGAGTCCGTGGGCTTCCAGGGCCTGGTCGGCCCGGCCGGCATGCCGCGCGAGGTGGTCGACAGGCTCTCGGCCGAACTGGCCAAGGTGCTGGCGCAGCCGGATATCCAGGCCAAGTTCGCGACCGCCGGGGCCCAGGTGCACCCCCTCGGCCCTGCGGAATTCACGGCTTTCGTGAAGGGCGAAAATGACAAATGGGCCAAATTGATACGCGAGCGCAAGCTCCAGGTGGACTGAGACAACGTTCTGAGGAACAGGGAATGAAGACGATGGCAACCGAGAACACGGTGGATGGGGGCCGGCGCGCTGCGCTGGCGGTGGTGGCGGGCGGGGCGCTGGCGGCGCTCGCCCCTGGCCTGGCACGGGCCCAGGCGCCCGCCTGGCCCACGCGGCCGGTGCGTATCGTCGTGGCCTACCCGGCCGGCGGCGTGAGCGACGTGGTCGCGCGCCTGCTGGCCGACAAGCTGTCGCCCGTGCTCGGCCAGCCGGTGGTGATCGAGAACAAGGCCGGCGCCAGCGGCAGCATCGGCCTGGATGCCGTGGCCAAGGCCACGGACGGGCACACCCTGGGCTTTGCCGCCATCAGCCCGCTGGCGCTGAACCCGCACCTGGGCGCCTCGCCCTTCGATCCGGCCAAGGACATCGTGCCCGTGGCCACCGTGATGTACTCGCCCGTGCTGCTGCTGGGCACGCCGGCCAGCAGCGCGCGCGATTTTCGCGACCTGCTGGCGCAGGCCAAGGCCAAGCCGGGCAGCATCCGCTGGGCCACCTCGGGCCAGGCCTCGCTGGGCCACATCATGCTCGAGCAGGTCATGCACACCGCGGGCGTGCAGATGACGCACATCCCCTACAAGGGCGGTGGCCAGCAGATGAACGATGCGCTCAGCGGGCAGTTCGAGATCCTGTCCACCAACGCCGGGCCGGCCGTGCTGCAGCACATCAAGGCCGGCAAGCTCAAGGCCCTGGCTGTGGGCGCGCCGGACCGGCTCGACACCCTGCCCGACGTGCCCACGCTGGCCGAGCTGGGCCAGGGCGCGGCCAACCTGTCCTCGCTGTTCGGCGTGTTCGCGCCTGCCGCCATGCCGGCGGCCGTGGTGGCGCGGCTCAATGCCGAGATCAACAAGGTGCTGGCCCTGCCCGACGTGCGCGCCAAGCTCGACGCCTCCGACAACGTGCCCCTGGGTGGTACGGCGGCCGATTTCGGCAAGCGCATTGCCGCCGAATCCGAGGCCAACCTGCGCATCATCCGCGCGGCGGGCATCAAGGGACAATGAAGAGCTGACCACGCTGGAATGACAAAGGGGAGCCGAGGCTCCCCTTTTTGTGCGCCGCGCAGGCTCAGTCTGCGTTCAGGCTTTCGGCCCAGGTCAGGGCCTGCAGATGGGCCCAGTTGACCTGGCGGTTGGACAGGTGCAGGGCCTCGGCCATGCGCGCGAACACCACCTCGTCGCCGCTCTCGCAGGCCTTGGTCAGCTCCAGGAAGGGGGCGAACACGCCGGTGTTGTGCAGCAGGGCGTCGGTCACGGGCTGGGGCAGGGCCACGGATTCGAGGGCCTTCTCGATGGGCACGTTGAGCATGGTGTCCAGCAGCGAGAACACGCCCACCACGAAGGCGTTGTCGCATTCCTCGGGCGGCAGCAGTTCGGTGGCCAGCAGTTCCATCAGGCGGCCGCGCACCACGGCGGTCTGGCCCACAGCGGGCGGCGAGCCGTCGGCGCGCGAGGTGGTCATGAGCAGGGCGGCCCAGCGGAACAGCTTCTTGAGGCCCAGGATCATCACCGCATGGCGGAACGAGGTGATCTCGCACGACAGGCCGAAGCCCGAGGAGTTGATGAAGCGCAGCAGGTTGAAGGACAGCGTCGGGTCCTTCTTGAGCAGGTCTTCGATCTCGGCCGTGCTGGCCTGCTTGCGCACCAGGTTGATGAGCTGGATGATGGTGGCCTGCGAAGGCCGGATGGTGGTGGCCTTGACCAGCGAGGGCTTGGCGAACCAGAAGCCCTGGAAGAGCTTCACACCCAGGTCGGACATCATCTTGAACTGCTCGGGCGTCTCCACCTTTTCGGCCACCAGCGTGGCCTTGGCGTAGTTGCCGGCAAACTTCACCAGCGGGGCGGCCAGCTCGGGCTTGAAGGCCTGCATGTCGAGCTTGATGTAGGCTGCCAGCGGCATCCAGTTGGCGTAGGCGCGGCGCAGGGCATTCTGGTTGAACGCCAGGCGAAAGCCCCGGGTGCGCAGCGACTCGAGCACGGGCACGCGGCCGTCGATCTCTTCCTGGGTGGCGCTGTCGGGCAGCGGGGGCACTTCGAGCACCACCTTTTCGGGGTGGATCAGCTCCAGGTGGCCGCCGGCCAGGCTGTCGTGCGTGCAGTTGATGAAGACGGTCTTCTTGCCCACCAGGGCTTCGGTGCCCGCATAGGACAGGGCGTTGAACAGCAGCGCCGCATCGCTGGCGGCGGTGTGCGAGGCACTGGCGGTGGAGCGATCGAACAGCTCGTAGCCGTACACGGCGCGGTGCTGGTCCACGATGGGCTGGCGCGCAATGATGGCCAGGTTGCTGTCTTCGACGTTCTCCTGGGTCGGGTCGACTTCGGAGGCGGCTTGTTCAGGGGTGGTCGACATGGGCGCTTGGATAGGGATAGGCAGTGGGGGCTATTGACTAGATTCTAGACCTGCTCCCGCAATCCTTCTGTATGCAAATTGCACGCCATGCCCCAATGGGGGTCAATCCTCGGTCAGCTGGTCGGCCCAGGCCAGGGCCTGCAGGTGGGCCAGGTTGATCTGCTGGCTGGACAGGTGCAGGGTGCCGGCGGCGCGGTGGAACACGGCGTCGTCGCTGGATTCGCAGGCCTCGGCCAGGTTCAGCAGGTCCCCGAGGAAGCCCTCGCGGCGCAGCAGCGCGGCTGCGGAGGCCTCGGGCACGTTGAGCAGGCCGATGGCCGATTCCATGGGGATGGAAAGCATCACGTCCAGCAGCGAGAAGATGCCCACGACGAAGGCCTGGTCGGCCTCGTCGGGCGGCAGGGTCTCCAGCGCCAGCAGCTCCATCAGGCGCCCGCGCACCACGGCGGTCTGGCCCACGGAGGAGGGGGCACCGCTGGTGCGCGAGGCCGTGAGCAGCAGGGCGGCCCAGCGGAAGAGCTTCTTCAGGCCCATGAGCATCACCGCCTGGCGGAAGGAGGTGATCTCGCGGTTCATGCCGAAGCCGGCCGAATTGATCAGGCGCATGAGGTTGAAGGCCAGGCCCGCATCCTTCTTGAGCACTTCCTCGATCTCGTCGGTGCTGGCCTGCTGGCGCACCAGGTTGATCAACTGGATGATGCTGCTTTGCGCCGGCGTGAGCAGCTTGGCCTCGACCAGGGCCGGGCGGGCGAACCAGTAGCCCTGGAACAGCTGCACGCCCTGGGTGGAGACCATGTCGTACTGCTGGGCGGTTTCCACCTTCTCGGCGATGAGCTCCGCCTGGGAATGGCGTCCGGCATAGCTGATCAGCACCGCCAGCTGGTCGGCCGCCAGCACCGACAGGTCGAGCTTGATGTAGTCGGCCAGCGGCAGCCAGGGCGCATAGGTCGACTGCAGCACCGTGTGGTTGAACGCCAGGTGAAAGCCGCGGTCGCGCAGGCCGGTGAGGATGGGCAGGCGCGCCTGCACCTCGTCGGCAGCCGCATGGCCCAGGGGCGGGATCTCCAGCACCACCTTGTCAGGATCGAGCAGTTCCAGGTGTCCGCCCGAGAGGCTTTCGTGCGTGCAGTTCACGAAGATCAGCTTCTTGCCCACGAGTTCTTCGGTGCCCGCATGCGAGAGGGCGTTGAAGATCAGGATCACGTCGCTGGCCGCCGTGTGCGAGGCTTCGGTGCGCGAGCGGTTGAACAGCTCGTAGCCGACCACGATCTGCTGGCCATTGACGATGGCCTGGCGCGCGATCATTGCCACGGACGACTGGCCAGAGGCTGTGCTGGCAGGGTAGGTTCTTCCATTGGCAGGATGGGTGGACATGGATCGTGGATACGTTGGCTGGACATGGGGGATGAAAGGGCGCGAGGCATTGTAGGGAAGATCGTGGACACGTTCAGCCCTGCTGGAGCCATGCGAGCTCGGTGTCGGTGAATCCGGCTGCGCGGCGCGCGCTGTCGTTGAAGGGCGGCTTCAGGCGCGGCGCCTCGTACTGGCGCACCAGCGTGCCGTAGTGGGTTTCCGGCTCCAGGCCTTCGCGCATGCACAGCCAGCGGTACCAGTGGTTGCCGATGGCCACGTGCCCGACCTCGTCGCGCAGGATGGTGTCGAGGATCCCCACGGCGGCCAGCGCATCGGGGGTGCCCACCTGGCGCAGCTTGCGCTGGATCTGCGGCGTGGCGTCGAGCCCGCGCGCCTCCAGCGTGCGCGGCACCAGGGCCATGCGCGCCACGATGTCGTGCTGGGTCTTCTCGCACATGGTCCACAGCCCCTGGTGGGCGGGGAAGTCGCCGTAGTCGTGGCCATTGGCGCGCAGATGCTCGCGCAGCAGGCCGAAGTGGGTGGCCTCCTCGGCGGCCACGCGCAGCCAGTCCAGGTAGTAGGCGCCCGGCATGCCGTCGAAGCGCCAGATCGCGTCGAGCGCCAGGTTGATGGCATTGAACTCGATATGGGCAATGGCGTGCAGCAGGATGGCCCGGCCTTCGGGCGTGGCCGGTGAGCGGCGCGCCACCTCGGTGTGGCGCAGCAGCAGCGGACGCTCGGGCCGGCCGGGCAGGGCGCTGGGATCCAGGGGGGTCTGGGGGGCTTTTTCTGCTATTGAAAGATGAGCGGCCTGCGCGTGCAGGCTGAGCGACTGCGCCGCTTTTTGTTCAGGGTCTGCAAGGCACAAGACCTGCAGTGCACGTTGGCGAAGCTCCATCCTTACAATTCTAGGCCCTGCCATCTGCAACGCTGCAAACGCTTTGTAACCATTGGCAGGCCCCGATGCGCGCAATATTTTCTTTCTGTCTGGAGTCTGCGGTATGGCGATTTACGAACTCGATGGTGCGATTCCCCAGGTGGCCGCTTCGGCCTGGGTGGCCGATAGCGCCCAGGTCATGGGCAACGTGGTGCTGGGTGAGGACGCGAGCGTCTGGTTCGGCACCGTGGTGCGCGGCGATACGGAGAGCATCACCATCGGTGCCGGCTCCAACATCCAGGACGCCAGCGTGCTGCACGCCGACATCGGCAAGCCGCTGGTGGTGGGCGAGCGCGTGACGGTGGGCCACCAGGTCATGCTGCACGGCTGCACCATCGGCGACGAGTCGCTGATCGGCATCGGCGCCATCGTGCTCAATGGCGCCAGGATCGGCAAGCACTGCCTGGTGGGGGCCGGCGCCCTGGTGACCGAGGGCAAGGAGTTTCCCGATGGCTCCATGATCATCGGCAGCCCCGCCAAGGCGGTGCGCGAACTGACCCCCGAGCAGATCGAGGGCCTGCGCCAGAGCGCGCAGCACTACATCGACAATGCGCGCCGCTTCCAGAGCGGCCTGCACCGGATCGGCTGACCCTGGTCGCATCCTGACTTTTCAACGGAACCCTTCTCGCGTGTCTGAACTCCACAAATTCCTTTTCGATGGCCTGCCCGTGCGCGGCATGCTGGTGCGCCTGACAGACGCCTGGACCGACATCCTGCGCCGGCGCGCCGGCAATTCCGCCACCGGCGCCTACGCCGCCCCCGTCACCGAGCTGCTCGGCGAGATGGCGGCCGCCGGTGTGCTGATGCAGTCGAACATCAAGTTCAATGGCGCGCTGATCCTGCAGGTGTTCGGCGATGGACCGGTGAAGCTGGCCGTGGCCGAAGTGCAATCCGACCTCTCCCTGCGCGCCACCGCCACCGTCACCAGCGAGGTGCCTGGCGATGCGCGCCTGAGCCAGATGGTCAACGTGACCGGTGGCGGCCGCTGCGCCATCACGCTGGACCCCAAGAACCGCCATCCCGGCCAGCAGCCCTACCAGGGCGTGGTGCCGCTGCACGGTGACCACCACGAGAAGCTCGACCGCCTGTCGGACGTGCTGCAGCACTACATGCTGCAGTCCGAGCAGCTCGACACCGTGCTGGTGCTGGGGGCCAATGACAAGGTGGCTGCGGGCCTGCTGATCCAGCGCATGCCCATCAAGGGCGAGGGCAACCTGGCCGCAGGCCTCACGCACCGCGAGAACGAGGACCAGATCGGCCACAACGAGGACTACAACCGCATCGCCCACCTGGCCGCCAGCCTGACGCGGGAGGAACTGCTGAGCCTGGACGTGGACACCATCCTGCGCCGCCTGTTCTGGGAGGAAAAGCTGGTGCGCTTCACGCCCCAGGAGGGTGAGACGGGCCCGCGCTTTGCCTGCACCTGCAGCCGCGAGCGCGTGGGCAACATGCTGCGCAACCTGGGCGCGGCCGAGTCCGAGAGCATCCTGGCCGAGCGCGGCGAGATCGAGGTGGGCTGCGAGTTCTGTGGCCAGCAGTACCGCTTCGATGCGGTGGATGCGGCGCAGATCTTCGTGGAGCCGGCCATCATCCAGCCGCCGGCCC
Organism: Acidovorax sp. CF316; assembly: GCF_000276605.1. GTDB lineage: Bacteria > Pseudomonadota > Gammaproteobacteria > Burkholderiales > Burkholderiaceae_C > Acidovorax. Next base: position 12,977 of record NZ_AKJX01000235.1, read on the forward strand.
CCACGGGCATGCAGTAGCGGCCTGCCCACGCGCTCCCTGCGAGATCGCCATACCGGTTACCGGGGGCGATCGTCTGACCATCGTTGACAATCGCGGCCGCCGCGCGCCGCCCTGCGGGTCTACCATGAAGGTCTGTACCAAAGGTCTGTCATGGGGTTTCTTAGTCGCGTCATGGGCCTTTCGGCCCGCAACAGGGGAGTGCCACCGCTCGCGCTGTACGAGAGCTCGCTCGCGCAGGACTCACGGCGCGCCGACACGGTGCTCGCCGTGCTCGACCTGGACGCCGCCATCAACGCCCATGAGCGCTGGAAAGAGCGCTTGATGGACTACCTCGAAGGCCGCTCCGCCAAGGGGCTGGACCCGGCCATGGTGCGCCGCACCGACCAGGATGCCCTGGGCCGCTGGCTGCACGGCGTGGGCGCAGAACTGCTGGGCGACCGCCCGGCCTTCTCCCTGCTGGTGGCGCGCCACCAGTACTTCCACGAACAGGCCGCCAGCATCGTCGAGCTGGCGCAGCAGGGTGAGTGGCCGCGCGTGGTGCAGGTGCTCAATGGCGGCTACCGCCACGGCTCCAGCCAGGTGGTGCTGCTGCTCAAGGAGCTCAAGCGCGGCCTGGCGCAGGAGGCCGGGTCAGCGCAGTGAACAGCCGGTGTTCGCACACCGGGTCGCTGCATTTCTCGCACCCATAGGCGCGCAGGCGGGCCGCACGGGCCTCGCTGTGTGCCACAGTCTGTCCGTCAACGGCCTGGTGCCCGCCCAGCAAGGGGCCCAGGGCGCGCATGGCGCTGACCAGGCGGGCTGGCCCCTGGCCGTACACCACGCGGTAGGCGATGGCCTGGGCGTCGAGCGTGGCGCGCAGGCGCGCATCCATCGCCTGCCGGCGCTCCCGTTCCGCAGCCGGGCAGGGCAGGTCCAGACCCATCAGCAGCGTGAGCGCGGCGCCCTGGTGCGCTTGCAATGCGGCAGCCAAGTGCATGCCGTGGTCCGCTGCCAGGGCATCCACCAGGGTGGAGTGGGCGATTGAAAGGGGCGATGGCGCTGCGCGCAGGTGCGGTGCCAGGGCCTCGGCCAGTGCCTGGGTGCCGGTGCCCGGTGCACCCAGCAGCACGATGGGGGATGTCACGGGGTGGGGTGCCCGCTCAGCGCGGTGTGAACTGCACGTAGATTTCGTTGGGCCGGACCATGCCCAGCTCGCTGCGCGCCTTTTCCTCGACCATGTCCAGCCCCTCCTTGAGGTCGTGCACCTCGGAGGTCAGGCGCTCATTGGCCTGCTGGGCCTGGGCATTGGCGGCCTTCTGCACGTCGATCTGGCGCTGCATGGCGTTCACGCGCGGCAGGCTGCCCCGCCCCAGCCACAGCTGGGCGTGCACGGCCGCCAGCAGGGCCAGCAGCACGACGGGAACGAGGCGGTTGACCATGGTCCGCTAGCTTAGCAGCCGGACGCCATCGGGAATGCACCACTCCTGGACAGGAGCGGGTGGTTCGCAACCGCGCAGACCGGCATGCTGCAGCCTGGCCTCAGCGCAGGTTGTAGAAGGCAGCGCGGCCGGGGTAGTGCGCGATGTCGCCAAGGTCTTCCTCGATGCGCAGCAGCTGGTTGTACTTGGCGATGCGGTCCGAGCGCGACAGCGAGCCGGTCTTGATCTGGCCGGCGTTGGTGCCCACGGCGATGTCGGCGATGGTGCTGTCCTCGGTTTCGCCCGAGCGGTGCGAGATCACGGCGGTGTAGCCGGCGCGCTTGGCCATCTCGATGGCGGCGAAGGTTTCGGTCAGCGTGCCGATCTGGTTGATCTTGATCAGGATCGAGTTGGCGATCTGCTTGTCGATGCCTTCCTTGAGGATCTTGGTGTTGGTCACGAACAGGTCGTCGCCCACCAGCTGCACGTTCTTGCCCAGGCGCTCGGTCAGGATCTTCCAGCCGTCCCAGTCGCCTTCGTGCATGCCGTCTTCGATGCTGATGATGGGGTACTTGTCGCACCACGAGGCCAGCATGTCGGTCCACTGCGTGGCCGTCAGCTTCAGGCCGCCTTCGCCTTCGAGCACGTAGTGGCCGTCCTTGTAGAACTCGCTGGCTGCGCAATCGAGGCCCAGGGCGATCTGCTCGCCTGCGGTGTAGCCGGCGGCTTCGATGGCCTGCAGGATCAGCACGATGGCCGCTTCATGGTTCTCGACGCTGGGGGCAAAGCCGCCTTCGTCGCCCACGGCGGTGCTGATGCCCTTGTCGTGCAGGATCTTCTTCAGGGCGTGGAACACCTCGGCGCCCCAGCGCAGGGCTTCACGGAAGGTGGGGGCGCCCACGGGGATGATCATGAACTCCTGCAGGTCCAGGCTGTTGTTGGCGTGCGCGCCGCCGTTGATCACGTTCATCATGGGCACGGGCAGCTGCATGCTGCCCATGCCGCCCAGGTAGCGGTACAGCGGCAGGCCGGACTCTTCGGCTGCGGCGCGGGCCACGGCCATGGAGACGGCCAGCATGGCGTTGGCGCCCAGGCGGCCCTTGTTGTCGGTGCCGTCGAGGTCGATCAGGGTCTTGTCCAGGAAGGCCTGCTCGGAGGCATCCAGGCCCAGCACGGCTTCGGAGATCTCGGTGTTGATGTGCTCCACCGCCTTGAGCACGCCCTTGCCCAGGTAGCGCCCCTTGTCGCCGTCGCGCAGCTCGATGGCTTCGCGGCTGCCGGTGGACGCGCCCGACGGCACGGCCGCACGGCCCATCACGCCCGACTCCAGCAGCACGTCGCATTCGACGGTGGGGTTGCCGCGGCTGTCCAGCACTTCGCGGCCTACGATGTCAACAATGGCACTCATGATCTTCCTTGAGGGTTTTTGAAATTCATCCGGACGGGCAGGGAGGAGGGGCAAACCACCTGCGGTGCCTGGCGCCGCCGCGCGTCGGTCGCGATTCTATGCTACCGATTTGATAGTAATTGAGGGTCCTAGGTACGAATCGGGTACGGAATCAGAAGGTGTGAATGGACCCGGCGTGTCCGAGCAGGCCGCCAAAACGTGTGCGATCTAGGCGCAAAGCACAGCCATAGCTCGGGCTA
>NZ_AKJX01000236.1 GCF_000276605.1 Acidovorax sp. CF316
GGGCTGTAAGAGCCTGACGATGACCTACTTTCACACGGGAACCCGCACTATCATCGGCGCAAAGTCGTTTCACTGTCCTGTTCGGGATGGGAAGGAGTGGTACCAACTTGCTATGGTCATCAGGCATAACTTGGTGTCGGGCTGTTCAAGGAACAGCCTGACGAATTCATAGAGTATGGAATCAGATTAGATTTTTGTATTTTTGACTGCGTCTAACTTGGCATAACAATCTTTGAGCGTCCGGGTGCTGCGGTTGCAGTCACGGGGATTGGCTATCAAAGTTATAGGGTCAAGCCGCACGAGCAATTAGTATCAGTTAGCTTAACGCATTACTGCGCTTCCACACCTGACCTATCAACGTCCTGGTCTTGAACGACTCTTCAGGGGGCTCAAGGCCCCGGCAGATCTCATCTTGAAACGAGTTTCCCGCTTAGATGCTTTCAGCGGTTATCTCTTCCACACTTAGCTACTCGGCAATGCCACTGGCGTGACAACCGATACACCAGAGGTGTGTCCACTCCGGTCCTCTCGTACTAGGAGCAGGCTTCCTCAAATCTGCAGCGCCCACGGAAGATAGGGACCAAACTGTCTCACGACGTTTTAAACCCAGCTCACGTACCTCTTTAAATGGCGAACAGCCATACCCTTGGGACCGGCTACAGCCCCAGGATGAGATGAGCCGACATCGAGGTGCCAAACACCGCCGTCGATATGAACTCTTGGGCGGTATCAGCCTGTTATCCCCAGAGTACCTTTTATCCGTTGAGCGATGGCCCTTCCATACAGAACCACCGGATCACTATGTCCTGCTTTCGCATCTGCTCGACTTGTCAGTCTCGCAGTTAAGCACGCTTATGCCATTGCACTATCGTCACGATGTCCGACCGTAACTAGCGTACCTTCGAACTCCTCCGTTACGCTTTGGGAGGAGACCGCCCCAGTCAAACTGCCTACCATGCACTGTCCCCGATCCAGATAATGGACCTAGGTTAGAACCTCAAACACACCAGGGTGGTATTTCAACGTTGGCTCCATGACATCTAGCGACATCACTTCAAAGCCTCCCACCTATCCTACACAGATCTGTTCAAAGTCCAATACAAAGCTACAGTAAAGGTTCATGGGGTCTTTCCGTCTTTCCGCGGGGAGATTGCATCATCACAAACATTTCAACTTCGCTGAGTCTCAGGAGGAGACAGTGTGGCCATCGTTACGCCATTCGTGCAGGTCGGAACTTACCCGACAAGGAATTTCGCTACCTTAGGACCGTTATAGTTACGGCCGCCGTTTACTGGGACTTCAATCAAGAGCTTGCACCCCATCATTTAATCTTCCAGCACCGGGCAGGCGTCACACCCTATACGTCCACTTTCGTGTTTGCAGAGTGCTGTGTTTTTATTAAACAGTCGCAGCCACCGATTTTTTGCAACCCCGTTGGGCTCCCTCTGTTCGAGTTCACCTACTTGGGGCATACCTTCTCCCGAAGTTACGGTATCAATTTGCCGAGTTCCTTCTCCTGAGTTCTCTCAAGCGCCTTAGAATACTCATCTCGCGCACCAGTGTCGGTTTGCGGTACGGTCGTCAATAGCTGAAGCTTAGTGGCTTTTCCTGGAAGCAGGGTATCACTCACTTCGTCTGCAAGCAGACTCGTTATCACCCCTCATCTAAGCCCGGCGGATTTGCCTACCAGGCACGACTACAGGCTTGAACCAACATATCCAACAGTTGGCTGAGCTAACCTTCTCCGTCCCCACATCGCACTATTGATCGGTACAGGAATATTGACCTGTTTCCCATCAGCTACGCATCTCTGCCTCGCCTTAGGGGCCGACTCACTCTACGCCGATGAACGTTGCGTAGAAAACCTTGCGCTTACGGCGAGGGGGCTTTTCACCCCCTTTAACGCTACTCATGTCAGCATTCGCACTTCTGATACCTCCAGCATCCGTTACCAGACACCTTCACAGGCCTACAGAACGCTCTCCTACCACGTGCAATAAATTGCACATCCGCAGCTTCGGTAACTGGCTTAGCCCCGTTACATCTTCCGCGCAGGACGACTCGATCAGTGAGCTATTACGCTTTCTTTAAATGATGGCTGCTTCTAAGCCAACATCCTGACTGTTTTAGCCTTCCCACTTCGTTTCCCACTTAGCCAATTTTAGGGACCTTAGCTGGCGGTCTGGGTTGTTTCCCTCTTGAGTCCGGACGTTAGCACCCGGTGCTCTGTCTCCCAAGCTGTACTCGTCGGTATTCGGAGTTTGCATAGGTTTGGTAAGTCGCCATGACCCCCTAGCCTAAACAGTGCTCTACCCCCGACGGTAATACTTGAGGCACTACCTAAATAGTTTTCGGAGAGAACCAGCTATTTCCAAGTTTGTTTAGCCTTTCACCCCTATCCACAGCTCATCCGCTAGTTTTGCAACACTAGTCGGTTCGGACCTCCAGTACCTGTTACGGCACCTTCATCCTGGCCATGGATAGATCACTTGGTTTCGGGTCTACACCCAGCGACTGATTCGCCCTATTCGGACTCGATTTCTCTACGGCTTCCCTATTCGGTTAACCTTGCCACTGAATGTAAGTCGCTGACCCATTATACAAAAGGTACGCAGTCACCCTTGCGGGCTCCTACTTTTTGTAAGCATGCGGTTTCAGGATCTATTTCACTCCCCTCCCGGGGTTCTTTTCGCCTTTCCCTCACGGTACTGGTTCACTATCGGTCGATTACGAGTATTTAGCCTTGGAGGATGGTCCCCCCATATTCAGACAGGATTTCTCGTGTCCCGCCCTACTTTTCTCTACCTTAGTACCACACGTCTGTTTTCGCATACGGGGCTATCACCCACTATGGCCGGACTTTCCATTCCGCTTTGCTAACAGTCGTGCTATCAATAGAAGGCTCTTCCGATTTCGCTCGCCACTACTCTCGGAATCTCGGTTGATGTCTTTTCCTCGAGCTACTGAGATGTTTCAGTTCACCCGGTTCGCCTCGCATGACTATGTATTCATCATGCGATACCTCTTGCGAGGTGGGTTTCCCCATTCAGAAATCTCCGGATCAAAGCTTATTTGCCAGCTCCCCGAAGCTTATCGCAGGCTATCACGTCTTTCGTCGCCTGTAATCGCCAAGGCATCCACCACATGCTCTTAGTCACTTGACCCTATAACTTTGACATCTCTTGCAAGATATCGCCATCATCTCAAGGACTTGTCAGGTCTTTCACCTGACGCGTTATGCCGTAATGTGAATAATTCCTCGATATCACTATCAAGAAACATTCGTCATTACTAATTCAATTTACTTCACCACGCTCTCGCGCAGCTTTAGCTCGTTGAATATTCGTTTTGACGCAATCAAAAATTCTTGTTGCCGGCGGCACGGTCTGCACTAAACCTTTACGAATGTGCAGTTTCCGCCGACAACTCTGATTCGACTCTATGAATTTTTAAAGAACAGCCGATTGATCAATCGATATTGATCAACAACAAAGGGGCCTTTACCGTTTCCAGTTAAAGCCGCTTTGGTGTTGAGTAATCTCTTCACTCACTACTTGTTTTCTACTATCGCTTGTTGTTGTTCTTGTCTGTCGTTGGTGGAGGATGACGGGATCGAACCGACGACCCCCTGCTTGCAAAGCAGGTGCTCTCCCAGCTGAGCTAATCCCCCATTCGTCCACATCACCACAGCTCTCGCCGCAGCTCTACGTCCATCGGAATTTGGTGGGTCTAGTTGGGCTCGAACCAACGACCCCTGCGTTATCAACACAGTGCTCTAACCAGCTGAGCTACAGACCCTTTTCCAACAACCGATAAGTGTGGGCGTTCAATTTTGAATGCAGTTTTCCAGAAAGGAGGTGATCCAGCCGCACCTTCCGATACGGCTACCTTGTTACGACTTCACCCCAGTCACGAACCCTGCCGTGGTAATCGCCCTCCTTGCGGTTAGGCTAACTACTTCTGGCAGAACCCGCTCCCATGGTGTGACGGGCGGTGTGTACAAGACCCGGGAACGTATTCACCGTGACATTCTGATCCACGATTACTAGCGATTCCGACTTCACGCAGTCGAGTTGCAGACTGCGATCCGGACTACGAATGGCTTTATGGGATTGGCTCCCCCTCGCGGGTTGGCGACCCTTTGTACCATCCATTGTATGACGTGTGTAGCCCCACCTATAAGGGCCATGAGGACTTGACGTCATCCCCACCTTCCTCCGGTTTGTCACCGGCAGTCCCATTAGAGTGCCCTTTCGTAGCAACTAATGGCAAGGGTTGCGCTCGTTGCGGGACTTAACCCAACATCTCACGACACGAGCTGACGACAGCCATGCAGCACCTGTGTTACGGTTCTCTTTCGAGCACTCCTCTATCTCTAAAGGATTCCGTACATGTCAAAGGTGGGTAAGGTTTTTCGCGTTGCATCGAATTAAACCACATCATCCACCGCTTGTGCGGGTCCCCGTCAATTCCTTTGAGTTTCAACCTTGCGGCCGTACTCCCCAGGCGGTCAACTTCACGCGTTAGCTTCGTTACTGAGTCAGTGAAGACCCAACAACCAGTTGACATCGTTTAGGGCGTGGACTACCAGGGTATCTAATCCTGTTTGCTCCCCACGCTTTCGTGCATGAGCGTCAGTACAGGTCCAGGGGATTGCCTTCGCCATCGGTGTTCCTCCGCATATCTACGCATTTCACTGCTACACGCGGAATTCCATCCCCCTCTACCGTACTCTAGCTATGCAGTCACAAATGCAGTTCCCAGGTTGAGCCCGGGGATTTCACATCTGTCTTACATAACCGCCTGCGCACGCTTTACGCCCAGTAATTCCGATTAACGCTTGCACCCTACGTATTACCGCGGCTGCTGGCACGTAGTTAGCCGGTGCTTATTCTTACGGTACCGTCATGGACCCCCTTTATTAGAAGGAGTCTTTTCGTTCCGTACAAAAGCAGTTTACAACCCGAAGGCCTTCATCCTGCACGCGGCATGGCTGGATCAGGCTTTCGCCCATTGTCCAAAATTCCCCACTGCTGCCTCCCGTAGGAGTCTGGGCCGTGTCTCAGTCCCAGTGTGGCTGGTCGTCCTCTCAGACCAGCTACAGATCGTCGGCTTGGTAAGCTTTTATCCCACCAACTACCTAATCTGCCATCGGCCGCTCCGTCCGCGCAAGGCCTTGCGGTCCCCTGCTTTCATCCGTAGATCGTATGCGGTATTAGCAAAGCTTTCGCTCCGTTATCCCCCACGATCGGGCACGTTCCGATGTATTACTCACCCGTTCGCCACTCGTCAGCATCCGAAGACCTGTTACCGTTCGACTTGCATGTGTAAGGCATGCCGCCAGCGTTCAATCTGAGCCAGGATCAAACTCTACAGTTCGATCTTGATTTTTTCGCTCTTTCGAGCAACTCATAAAAAAGAATTGAAGTGAACTTCACTTCTATCTCATGAGCGTTTGTAGTACTAAGTACTAGTTCCGTAGAACTTGGCACTCGCCATCAAACGCCCACGCTTATCGGCTGTATATTTTTAAGGATCCTTGGCAGAAATCAGAACCGAAGCTCTTTTCTTTCTACCGACTTAGCTGCGATCAGCTGAGCCTTGAATTATAGCACGGTTTTTTAAGTTCCGTCAAACTTTTTGGAAGTTTTTGATTCGCTCAGCATCTCTGCCAACCACCATCAACCGCCCCCACACACCTTCAAGTTCAACCACCTTTCAGCAGTCAGCCCTTGTCAGCGCAGCCTTAGATTGTATACCGAGAAATCAGCG
>NZ_AKJX01000237.1 GCF_000276605.1 Acidovorax sp. CF316
GGCCGCCCGCCGCCGCCACATGCGGGCCGCGCGGCGGTGGTCAAATCGCAAGTGCATGAATCCGCGCTGGCTGTTATAACTGTGCATACAGCAAGAAACGGCCCCAAAAGGCCGGCGAGGGGGAAACAGCATGACCGATGCGAAAGGGGCCACAGGCCCGTTGTCACGCCTGGCTGCAGGCGTTTTGGCGGCTGCCTGCGCCTTTCTTCCAGCCCAGGCGCAGCCGCTGGACAAGCCTGCGGGGCCCGTGGTGCTGACCATCCAGGGGGGCGTCAGCAAGACCAACCAGGGGGAGAAGGCCCAGTTCGACATGAAGATGCTCGAAAACCTGCCCCAGAAGACCTTCACCACCCAGACCCCCTGGTACCCCCAGCCCGTCACCTTCACCGGGCCGCTGCTGCGCGACGTTCTGGCGGCCGCGGGCGCCAAGGGCAGCAAGATCACGGCGGTGGCGCTCAACGACTACAAGACCGAGATACCGTTCGACGACGCCACGCGCCACGAGGTGATCGTGGCCCGGCTCATGAACAACCGCGCCATGCCCATCCGCGAAAAAGGCTCCCTGTTCATCGTCTACCCCTTCGATACCAAGGCCGAACTGCGCACCGAGCTCTACTACAACCGCTCTGCCTGGCAGCTCAGCACATTGCAGATCAAGTAGCGCGGGGCTGCCCATGCTGCGCAGCAAGCACCTCCTGCCCCTGATCATCGCCAGCCTGGTGGTGGTCTACGTGTCCATCGCCACGGTCCAGTACCGCCAGTACCGCAGCGTCGAAGCCGTGATGCGCCGGGGCGACGTGAACGCCCTGTGGTCCTACCTGCAGCTCAATGTGGAGCACGAACGGCTGGACCACGCACTGCACCAGTACGAGTACGACCCCCAAAGCATCTCCACGGATGCGCTGCAACTGCGCTACGACCTGTTCCTGAGCCGTTTCAGCGCACTGGAGAGCGGCACCGCGCGCACGCTCATGCAGCACGAGCCGCTGTACGCCAAGGCACTGGCGGAGCTGCAGGAGTTCGTGGAGGCCGGTGACAGCTATTTCGGCCAGAGCGTCGACGCGCGCACCAGCCAGGCCAACATGCGGCTGCTGCGTGAGCGCCTGGTGGAACTGCGCCCGACGGTGCAGGAGCTGTCGCTCAACGCCTCGCGCATTTCCGCGCTGCTCGGCGACCAGCGCAACGCCGAGGTGCAGCACCAGACCCTGCTGACCACCGGCCTCACGGCCTTCCAGGCAGTGCTCACCTTTTTGCTGGCCGTGGCCATGGCCCGGCAGTTCCTCAAGCGCGAAAAAGCCAAGTCGCTGGCCATGGCCGCACAGGCCGAGCTGGTGGAAGCCTTGAAGCGCAGCGAAGAGGTGCTCGAAGCCCGGGTGGTCCAGCGCACCGAGGAGCTGGAGCAGGCCAACGCTACCTTGCGCGAGCACGAGGACGAGCTCGAGGTGGCCCGCGCCCGCGCCGAAGATGCCTCGCAGATGAAGTCGGACTTCCTGGCCAACATGAGCCACGAGATCCGCACCCCCATGAACGCCGTGATCGGCATGAGCCACCTGGCGCTGACCACCGACCTGTCGCCACGCCAGCGCAACTATGTCGAGAAGATCCAGCGCTCGGGCCAGCACCTCTTGGGCCTGATCAACGACATCCTCGATTTCTCCAAGATCGAGGCCGGCAAGCTGGAGGTGGAGACCGTCGATTTCGACCTGCGCGGCGTGCTCGACAACGTGGCCAACCTGATCGGCGACAAATGCTCGGCCAAGGGCCTGGAGCTGATGTTCGATGTGGACCCGGCCCTGCCCGACGACCTGCGTGGCGACCCGCTGCGCCTGGGGCAGATCCTCGTGAACTATGGCAACAACGCCGTGAAGTTCACCGACACCGGAGAGATCGTGGTGCGCGTGACCACGCTGCAGCGCGATGCCGACGGCCTGCTGCTGCGCTTCGAGGTCCAGGACACGGGCATCGGCCTCACGCCCGAGCAGCAGTCGCGGCTGTTCCGCTCCTTCGAGCAGGCAGACACCTCCACCACGCGCAAGTACGGCGGCACCGGCCTGGGCCTGGCCATCTCCAAGAAGCTGGCGGGCCTGATGGGCGGCGAGGTCGGCGTGGACAGCACACCCGGGCTGGGCAGCCGCTTCTGGTTCACGGCCCGCGTGGGCCTGGGCACGCCCTCGGCGCGCCCTTTGCTGCCCGAGCCCGACCTGCGCGGGCGTCGGGTGCTGGTGGTGGACGACAGCGAGCAGGCACGCCAGATCCTGGCGGGCCTGCTGGCCAGCATGAGCTTTGCGGTGACCACGGCCGCCTCGGGCAGCGAGGCGATTGCCGCGGCACGCGATGCGGACGCGGCGGGCGCGCCCTGGGAGATTGCGTTCCTGGACTGGAAGATGCCGGACATGGACGGCGTGCAGACCGCGGCCCAGCTGGCCCTGCTGCCCCACCCCCCGGTGCCGGTGATCGTCACCGCGCATGGCCGGGAGGATGTGTTCCGTGCACTGGAGCAGGCCGGCATCCGCCTGATGCTGACAAAGCCGGTCAGCCCGTCCCAGCTGTTCGACACCGCCATCCGGGCGCTGGGCGGCGTGCAGGACACCGGCCTGGCAGACCGCGCCGCAGCGCGCCGAACCAGCGCGCCCGACCTGGCCCCCATCCATGGCGCCCGGGTGCTGCTGGTGGACGACAACGACCTGAACCAGCAGGTGGGCGCCGACCTGCTGGGCGATGCCGGGCTGGTGGTGGAGGTGGCCGAGAACGGCCAGGTGGCGCTCGACATGCTGCACCAGCGTGCGCCCTACGACATCGTGCTCATGGACATGCAGATGCCGGTGATGGATGGCCTCACCGCCACGCGCCGCCTGCGCGAGAACCCGGCCTGGGCCGGCCTGCCCGTGCTGGCCATGACGGCCAATGCCATGAGCAGCGACCGCGACAGCTGCCTGGCGGCCGGCATGAACGGCCATGTGGCCAAGCCCATCGACCCCGATGAGCTGTTTTCCCAACTGCTGCAGTGGGTGCCGGCGCGCTCCGAGGGCCAGGGAGCGCAGGCTGCTGCCGCACCTGCCCAGGCGGCGGGCACGCTCCCTGAGCCGCTCACGCGCATCGACGGGCTGGACACGGCCGCCGGCCTGCGCCGCGTGCTGGGCAAGCCGGCGGCCTACGAGAGCCTGCTGCGCAAGTTCGTGGCCGGCCAGGCGTCGGCGGTGCAAAACACGCAGACCTTCCTGGCCGCGGGGCAGCGCGAGGATGCCCTGCGCAGCATGCACACCTTGAAGGGCACGGCGGGCACCATTGGCGCGGCACCTCTGGCCCAGTTGGCAGAAGCGGTGGAAAAGGCCCTGGCGGACGGGGCAGACACGGCCGCGCTGGCCGCCCTGCTCTCCCCCCTGGACACCGGCTGCCAGGCGCTGGTGGCGGCATTGCAAGGTGCGCTGCCCGCCGAAGAGGCCGCTGTGGCCCAGGTGCTGGTGGACGAAGCCGAGGCCCGGCAACTGCTGGCGCGCCTGGATGCCCTGCTGGCGGACGACGATTCGGACGCCGTGGAGCTATTCAAGGAGTCCGCGCCCGCCCTCAAGGCCTTGCTGGGCCCCGTCTACGGCGAAATGAAACGGGCATTGGACAGCTACATCTTCACCGACGCACTGGCGCTGCTGCGTGCTGCGCCCCTGACCGACCCCGCGATACAAGGAGGACCCACGTCATGACGAGCAACCCCATGGAGCCCAGCGGCAAATGCACCGTGCTGGTGGTGGACGACATGCCCGACAACCTGTCGGTGATGAGCGGGCTGCTGCGCCCCGACTACAAGGTCAAGCTGGCTAACAGCGGCGAGCGGGCCCTGCAGATCGTCGCCGGCGACGGCAAGCCCGACCTGATCCTGCTGGATATCATGATGCCGGAGATGGATGGCTACGAGGTGCTGCGCCGCCTGCAGTTCAACCCCGACACCGAGGACATCCCGGTCATCTTCCTCACGGCCATGAGCGCATCGGACGACGAGACGGTCGGCCTGGAGCTAGGGGCGGTGGACTACATCACCAAGCCCATCAATCCGGCCATCACGCTGGCGCGGGTGCGCAACCACCTGCTGCTCAAGCGCGCCCGCGACCTGCTGGCGCGCCAGAACCAGTACCTGGAGGAAGAAGTGGCCCGGCGCACGCGGGAAGTGGTGGAGCTGCAGGACGGCACCATCCGCGCCATGGCCTCGCTGGCGGAAACGCGCGACAACGAGACGGGCAACCACATCCGCCGCACCCAGCACTACGTGGAAGTGCTGGCGCGCAAGCTGCAGCACCATCCGCGCTTCAGCGAGGAGCTCACCGAGGCGGCGATCGAGATGATCTTCAAGTCGGCGCCGCTGCACGACATCGGCAAGGTGGGCATCCCGGACCGCATCCTGCTCAAACCGGGCAAGCTCACGCCCGAGGAGTTCGAGATCATGAAGACCCACACCACGCTGGGGCGCGACGCCATCGTGGCGGCGGAGCGCGAGGCGTCGCAGACCAACCCCTTCTTCCGCTACGCCAAGGAGATCGCCTACAGCCACCAGGAGAAGTGGGATGGTTCGGGCTACCCCGAAGGGCTGGTGGGCAACACCATTCCCCTGTCCGCGCGGCTGATGGCCGTGGCCGACGTGTACGACGCGCTGATCTCCGAGCGTGTCTACAAGGCCGCTTTCCCCCACGAGGTGGCGGTGGAAATCATCCGCGACGGCCGGGGCAGCCATTTCGACCCCGACATGGTGGACGCCTTCCTGGCACTGTCCGAGGAGTTCCGGGGCATCGCCCAGCGCTTTGCCGATGGCGAGCATGCGCTGAACGCCCAGGTGGACCGGATCGCCACAGACCTGCCCGCCGAGCACATCGAACTGACCGCGCAAGACACCAAGTCCTGAGACATGCACCCCTCCAAGACCACCGTGCTGCTGGCCGAAGGCGCCAGCGCCATGCGCCAGGCCCTGGCCAGCCAGCTGCAGACCTTCGGCTTCGGCCAGGTGCTGCAGGCCCGCGACGGCGCGCGCGCCCTGCAGCTGCTGCGCGCGGAACCCGTGCACGTGGTGATCTGCGACCTGGACATGCAGGGCCTGGACGGCCTCGCGGTGCTCGAGGCCATGCGCGCCGAGCCCAAGCTGGCGGGCCTGCCCTTCATCCTGATGTCGGGCGGGCTGGACCGCGACTCGGCCGCCCGGGCCATCCGCCTGGGCATCGGCGACCTGCTGGTCAAGCCCTTCACGGTGCGCCGCCTCATTGAGCGCATGCAGCGTGTACTGCAGCGCGACGCCCCAGCGCCCTTGCGCACGGGAGCCCCGGACGAGCACCCGCCCCTGGAACCCGTGCCCGAACCCGAGCGCGCCACCATCCTGGTGGTGGACGACACGCCCGACAACCTGCAGCTGCTGGCCGGCCTGTTCCGCGACCGCTTCAAGGTCAAGATCGCGCACAACGGCGAGAAGGCCCTGGCAATCTGCCAGTCCGACGCGCCGCCGGACCTGATCCTGCTCGACGTGATGATGCCCGGCATGGACGGCTTCGAGGTGGCGCGCCGCCTGCGCGAGCACCACGCCTCGGAATGCACGCCCATCATCTTCGTCACCGCGATGACCGACGACGCCTCACGCCACCAGGGCCTGAGCCTGGGCGCCATCGACTACGTCTTCAAGCCCATCGAACCCGAGCTGCTGCACCTGCGGGTCAGCAACCTCATGTACTACGTGGAGCACCGCAAGCAGCTGCAGAAGGATTTTGACCAGATGCACGAGAACAGCCGGTTGCAGGCGGAGTTGGAGCGCATGCGCGTAGAACTGCAGCGGTTGCGCGGCGGTTGAATATTCCCCGAGCAGGCTCAATAAACAACGGCATCATCCTTCTTTGGCCCTGGATCCTCCGCAATTGCCATTTGCTCTTGTCTTGAGATGACCATCATCACAGTGCCCCCAATGCCATTGGCTTTAAAAATGCCCGCTGACCGACTTCGATATTTCGGCCCACTCTTGTAGGGCCGTCCGTTCACGCCATTTCGGACCAGATCGGTTTATTTATCGCAACTGATGCCTAGCCCGGATTTTGTTGAAATGGAATCATAGTTCTTGTTGCAAAATTTCAATTGCGGCATCAAAAATCCAGCCTTTTGTGCGGAATCCTGCACAATTGTTAAATATTCGGCTGGTAGTGGTTTTCCATCATTCCAATTATATCCAAAAGAGGGAATAAAAATTGGCGTGGAAAATTTTTCAGTGCCACGCTGGTAAGTTACACGGTAGGATAAAAATACTACCACGTCGCTTCCAACAAGACTCTTGTAGTACAGGTCGCGGTCGATTCTGTTTATTAAATCAATTTTTGAGGAAATGTATAGTTTTTTGAATTCACATTGGTTAAAGTATTTTAATGAGTTCGTGTAATCGGGTGCCATCATGTAGATTTTTGCGTCAATTATTTCCATAAACTGATCGGCAACCGATTTATTCTCTGGTTTTTCTACGAACGATAGTTCACCAGAAAGATCTCGATCGGTAAAATTTACTAGTTCGCCGGTTTTGCCATCAGCGTATACAATCCTAGTGAATTTGCCAGTATAAATCAGAGGCTTTTTGGATGCCAGAAAATAGTCGAGAGGCATGGGATCCGGGAATGGCAAGCCAGCTGTCGCCTTTCCCGAAATAAAAAAGCACAAAGAAAGAAAATAATAATATTTGAATATGGATTTAACAATCAATTCAATGAATCGTCTAATTTTTAAAAAATAGACCATATGCGCATCCTCTCTGAATAAATTTTGGCAATTTCGGCGACCTCATTGCAGTTTATCTTTCCCTGGGAATTTCCAATCACCGGGACCACAAGGCGTGAGAAAAACAAAACAAGAATCAAGTTTTCTTTCAAGTATTTTAAATTTAAAAAAACATCTCGATGCTTGCGAATTGGTTTATAACTCCCTCAAACTTTCATCCCCCTCCTTTTGAATAGGACTGAGCAAGAATTCAATTACTCTTCTTTGACCGGTTTTTATTTCAGCCGTGATGTTCATCCTCGGTGCCTGCTTGATCTGCTTGCCATCCAGGTCGATGGTTGTCTGGTTGAGCTTGGGCGTGGCCGGGAAGATCACCCCGCGCTTCTCGTCATTGACTGCGTCTTGCGTCACTTTCTCCACCACGGCGTTCACCGAGCCATAGCGTGTGAAGGTAAAGTCTCCAGTTCCTGGCCCGGGCTCACAAAGCCGATGTCCTTGCTCTCAAGAGTCATGCTGGCGCTGTCGGGCAAGATTACCGTCAGAGCTTGGGCTTCGGTGGGCGTGGCAAGTTGTTGCACGGTGCCGGCCACGGCGGCCGTGAAGGTGGCCGGGTCGCGCTTGAGCACGATCCGTTCACGGGTGCGATCTGGGTTCGCGTGGCGGGATAGGACGCCTTGCTCGTGCTGTTGCGAGACAGAGGGCGCCGCTTTGGGCTTGCCAACAACCATGGTGGCCTGTTGCCGCACAGTGGCCATGTTGGTCAGACGCTCGGTGCTGGTGTGCGAACCCCCTGCCTGGGGCTGCCGGTTGCGGCAGCCGTTGCTCCGCAGGTGCGCAGGGCCGGCACGGATGGCGAGGCCCCCAGCCGCGCGCCGCCAGGGTGCCATGGCGCAGAACTGCTGGTTCGCCGCGGGCGCTGAGCCCTGTGCGGCGTCACTCCCTCGCGGCCGCGCGCCGCCCTCACGCATTTCTTGCATCCTCGCCTCCAGCAATGAATTGCTAGTTGGTGGAGAGGGATGCTATCTGTCTAAGTAGTCTCACCGCGGTGTCAGGACCCACCCAGATGGGTGAGCTTTGCCACTCGTTCAGCAGGCCTTCAGGTCAGCGCTGTCGCATGCGTCTTCAAAGACGCGCTGCCATGCCTTGTCGCCAACAACCCCAGCTTGCCCAGCAGCTGCACATCAGCCTCCACATCCGGATTGCCCGTTACCAGGAGCTTATCGCCGTAGAAGATCGAATTGGCCCCGGCCAGGAAGCACAGCGCCTGCACCGCCTCGCCCAACTGCTGGCGCCCGGCCGAGAGGCGCACGCGGGCGCGGGGCATGGTGATGCGGGCCACGGCGATCATGCGCACGAAGTCGAGCGGGTCGATGGGATCGCTGTCGGCCAGCGGGGTGCCGGGCACGCGCACCAGGCTGTTGATGGGCACGGACTCGGGGTACGGGTCGAGGTTGGCCAACTGGGCAATCAGCCCGGCACGGTGCACGGGCGCCTCGCCCATGCCGACGATGCCGCCGCAGCAGACGCTGATGCCGGCGCTGCGCACATGCTGCAGGGTATCGAGCCGGTCCTGGTAGGCACGCGTGCTGACCACATCGGTGTAGTACTCGGGGGCGGTGTCGAGGTTGTGGTTGTAGTAGTCCAGGCCCGCGTCCTTGAGCGCCTGGGCCTGGTGCCATTCGAGCATGCCCAGGGTGGCACAGGTCTGCAGGCCCAGGCCCTTGACGGCGCCGATCAGCTCGCTGACCTTCTCGATGTCGCGGTCCTTGGGGGCGCGCCATGCCGCCCCCATGCAAAAGCGCGTGGCGCCCGCGTCCTTGGCGGCCTGGGCGGCACGCAGCACCTCGTCCACGGCCATGAGCTTCTCGGCCTTCACGCCCGTGTCGAACTCGGCCGCCTGCGGGCAGTAGCCGCAGTTCTCGGGGCAGCCGCCGGTCTTCACCGAGAGCAGCGTGGCCAGTTCGATGTCGCGCTTGGGCCAGTGATCGCGGTGCACGGTCTGGGCCTCGAACAGCAGGTCCATCAGGGGTTTGTCGAGCAGGGCCTGGATGGCCTGCACCGACCAGGCCCCCCGCACAGGGCGTGAAGCGACGGGACGGTGCAGCTGGATGGCCTGGGGGGCCGCGGTCGTAGTGGATGGCATGGGTTCTTCTCTCCTTGCAATGCTGCCTGGTGGCACCTCCAAAAGGGCGACATCCAGGCAACAGGTGACAAAAGACGCCACAGGCATGAACCCATCCCATGTGGCGCGCTGCGCTATGGCGATGATTCTGAAGGAGAAAAAGGCACAAGATCAAGCCATCGGGTCACAAAAAGTGCCACAAAAACCCATGCACCAACTGCACGCAAGATGGCGTGCAAAAAACCAGAAAAAGGCAGAAGTTATTGGCTTTTGGCAGAATTTGTCCGCATCGAAAAACCCGCCGCATCAAGTTGCCGCTTATGGAGGACATCTGCAGGCAATCCGGGGGCAGGCCTTCGTGTGCCACCTCGACGTTGGCGCAAGATGCCATCCCGATGTGTAAGAACCTGTTCACGATCTCCCAGGGGTCGCGCAGCGGCTTTGGCGGGAGGTATGCAAGGCGCGGTGCGCAGCCAATAGCTCGGCTATT
>NZ_AKJX01000238.1 GCF_000276605.1 Acidovorax sp. CF316
CCATCAGGCTTTCCTTGGCCATGACCATCGACTTCTCGGCGCTGCCGCCTATGCCTATCCCGAGCATGCCCGGAGGGCACCATCCTGCGCCCATGGTGGGGACCGTCTTGAGAACCCAGTCCACCACGCTGTCGCCAGGATTGAGCATGGCGAATTGGCTTTTGTTCTCGCTTCCTCCCCCTTTGGCGGCGATGAACACTTCCAAGGTGTTGCCGGGAACGATCTCGGCAAAGATCACCGCAGGCGTATTGTCCCTGGTGTTCTTGCGCTCGAACTGGGGGTCCGCCACTACGGACGCCCGAAGCGGATTGGCGGGATCGGTGTAGGCGCGCCGTACCCCTGCATTGATGGAATCATCCAGGGTACCCTCGAACCCCGCCCACCGGACATCCATCCCCACTTTCAGGAACACGTTCACGACGCCCGTGTCCTGGCATACGGGGCGCCGGCCGGTGGCGCTCATCTTGCTGCTCGCCAGGATTTGTGCAATCGCATCCTTCGCGGCCCGGCTTTGCTCTTTCTCATACGCCCTCGCCAAGTGAGCGATGTAGTCCGGTGGATGGTAGTAGCTGATGAACTGCAGCGCAGCAGCAACGGACTCGACGAGATCGTCGTATTGGATCGTGGTGGTGGTCACGGGCACCTCAATCGACCTTGATGCCGCGCTCGCGGATCAGCTTGCCCCAGCGCTCGCGCTCGGTACCGACGTAGCTGGCCATCTGCTGCGGGGTGCCGGGCGTGGGCTCCACGCCCATGGCGAGCAGCTTGCCCTGCACCGCCTCGGACTGGAGCGCCGCGACCAGCGCGGCGTTGAAGCGCTTCACGTCCTCGGCCGAGGTGGCCGTGGGCACCGTGAGGCCCTGCCACGAATAGGCGTCGAACCCGGTCAACCCCTGCTCGGCCAGCGTCTGCAGCTGGGGCAGCACGCGCGTGCGCTGCTCGGTGGTGACGCCCAGCGCCCGCAGCTTGCCGCCCGCGATGTGCGGCAGGCCGCTGGCCGAATCGATCAGCATGCAATCCACCTGGTTGCCCAGCAGGTCCTGCACCGCAGGCGCGGCGCCCCGGTAGGGCACGTGCACGAGGTTCAGGCCCGTGCGCTCGCGCAGCAGCTCGGTGGCCAGGTGGTGGGCCGTGCCGGAACCGGGCGAGGCGTAGGTCACCCCTTGCGGAAGTGCTTTGGCCCAGGCCAGGAACTCCTTGAAGTTGCTGGCCGGCACCCGGGGCGCGACCACCAGGATCAGCGGAAAGCGCGCCATCATGCCGACCGGCGCGAGGTCTTTGGCCGCGTCGTAGCTGAGCTTGTCGAACAGCGCGGGGTTGGCCGCCAGGGTCGCAAAATCGCCGCTGAACAGGGTGCGGCCACGTTCGCGCGAGCGGGCCACATAGTCGGCCGCGATATTGGTCGCCGCCCCGGGCTTGTTGACGATGACGATGGCCTGCCCCAGTGCCTTGCCCATGGATTCGGCCAGCAGCCGGGCCACCACGTCGGAGCCGCCGCCGGCGGCATAGCCCACCACCCATTCGATGGGCCGGGTGTCGGCGCCGTTGGCCCGCGCCCAATGGGACAGGGGCAGCAGGCAGGCGCCCGCCAGCATGGCGCGCCGTTCGGGCATTTCAGGCACTGAAAAGGGTTTGGTCATCATGGTCTCCTGGTGGTTCTTGTAGGGGTTGTTGTCAGCGCGCATCCACCTGGCTGGCGGGCTGGGCGCGCTGGAAGGCCGGCAGCGCCATGCAGGCCTGCTCGATATGCCGCACGCGTTCATAAGGTCCGAGGTCGAGTTCGAAGCGCCGCGCATTGAACAGCTGCGGCACCAGGAAGCAATCGACGATGGAGGGCGATGCACCCAGCGCGTAGTCACCGGTGGCGGGCACACGGTGGAGCTCTGCCTCCATGCGGGCCAGGCCCTCGGCGCACCAGTGGCGGTACCAGATGCCAACCTCGGACTCGGGCAGGCCCAGCGTGCCGCGCAGGTACTGGAGCACGCGCAGGTTGTTGAGCGGGTGGATCTCGCAGGCCACGAGCTGGGCCAGCGCGCGGGCGCGGGCCTTCTCGGGCTCGCCCACAGGCAGCAACGGCACGGCCGGAAAGCGCGCATCAAGGTACTCGATGATGGGCATCGACTGCTGCAGCCGCAGCCCGTCGATCTCGAGCAAGGGCACGAGGCCGAAGCTTGCGATCTCGCGGTAGGCCTCGCCGCAGTGCGCGCCGGCCGCCAGTTGCCACGGCACCGGCTCCCAGGCCAGGCCCTTGAGCTCCAGCGCAATGCGCACCCGAAACGCCGCCGAGCTGCGAAAGTAGGTGTGCAGGCGCAAGCCCGGCCCTGCGCTCATGCCGCCGCCCCCGTGCGCACGGTCTGCTCGATGGCGCCGAACAGGCTGTGCCCCGCCGCATCACGCACCTCGATGCGCACCCGGTCGCCGTGGCGCAGAAAGGGAGTGAGCACACTCGCCCCGCCCAGTTGCTCGCGCACGCGGCGCTCGGCCAGGCAGCTCACGCCCGCGGCCGGGTCGCGGTTGGACACGGTGCCGCTACCCACGATGGTGCCGGCCACCAGCCGGCGCGTGCGCGCGGCATGCGCGATCAGTTGCCCGAAATCGAAGTCCATGTCCACGCCGGCATGGGGCGCGCCCAGGCGTTCGCCGTTGAGCGTGGACACCAGCGGCAGGTGCAGCTTGCCGCCGCGCCAATGCGGGCCCAGCTCGTCGGGCGTGGCGAACACCGGGGACAAGGCCGTGGCCGGCTTGGACTGCAGGAAGCCGAAGCCCTTGGCGATTTCGGGCGGGACCAGGTGGCGCAGCGTGACGTCGTTGGCCAGGCCGACCAGGCGCACCCGACCCAGCGCGGCCTCGGCACTGCAGCCGATGGGCACGTCGCCCGTGACGACGACGACCTCGGCCTCCAGGTCGATGCCGAAGGCCTCGTCGGCGGCTTCGATGGGGTCGTGGGCACCCAGGAAGTCGTCCGATCCGCCCTGATACATCAGCGGCTCGCGGCGCAGTTCATCGGGCGTGTCGGCGCCGCGTGCGCGCCGCACCAGCTCCACGTGGTTCAGGTAGGCCGATGCATCGAGCCACTGGTAGGCGCGCGGCAGCGGCGCCGCGCAGGCCTCGGGGTGGAAGGCCTCGAAGGGCCCCTGCCCCGCGTCCAGGGCGTCGGCGGTGCGCTGCAGCGCGGGCGCCATGGCGTCCCACTGGTCCAGGGCGGACTGCAGGGTGGGGCATTCGGGCACGGCGCGCATGCGCTGCAGGTCGCGGCTGACGACCACGAGCTGGCCGTCGCGGCGGTGGTTTCGGAGGGTGGCGAGTTTCATGGGGTGGCTGGGGAATCGTTGGTTTCAGGACTGGATGGCGGCCCACATCTCGCGGTCGCGCACGTTGGTCCAGATGCGCGGGTTGGCGATGCCCCGGGCTTCGTCGTAGGCGCGCGAGACGTCGAAGGGAATGCAGTGCTCGTAGATGAAGACCTGGCCGAACACGGGGTCCATCACCCGCCGCGTGTCGGCATAGACCTGCTGCAGCGTGTGGCCCGCGGCCACCCCGTCGCGCGCGCACTGCAGCAGGGTCTGCACCCAATCGCGCGTGTAGGCGATGGCGTTCAGGCTGTCGGCCGCCGTGCGCAGCGCCGGGCCGCGGCCGGGCACGAGCTGCTCGGGCTTCAGGGCGGCCAGGCGGTCCAGCGTGGCGGGCCAGGCCGCCAAATGCGCGTCGCCGGTGTAGACGCCTGCATTGAACTCCACCAGGTCGCCCGAGAAGACGATGCCCTGCGAGGGGATCCAGACGATGGAGTCGCCGCTGGTATGGCCGGCGCCCAGGTGCAGCAACTGCACCTCGAGGCTGCCCAGGTGCAGGGTCAGCTCCTTGTCGAACACGATGGTTGGCCAGGTCAGGCCGGGAATGCTCTCCTGCGCTTGGAACAGCCGCGGAAAGCGGCCGATCTCCGAGGCCATGTCCTCGGCCCCGCGCTCCACGATCAGGTCGCGCGTGGCCCGGCTGGCGATCACGTTGACGGCCCCCTCGGGCACAAAGCCGGCGGCGCCCAGCACCCGCACGGCGTGGTAGTGGGTGAGCACCACGTGGCGGATGGGCAGGTCGGTCACCTCGCGGATGCGGCGCACCAGGGCTGCGGCCATCACCGGGGTGGCCGTGGCATCGATGACCATCACGCTGTCGTCGCCGATGATCACGCCGGAGTTGGGGTCGCCCTCGGCGGTGTAGGCCCAGGCGTTGGCGGACAGCTGGGTGAAGCTGGTCTTCTTCTCGGCCAGGTCGGCCTGCGAAGCGAATGCGGGGGAATGGCTCATGCGTTCTTTCGATTCAAAGGGGAAATTCAAGGGAGTGCGGGTTGCAGGCTGCGGCCGGCGGAGCGGGCCACGCTGGCGATGGCGGCCTGCAGCCGCGCGGCGTCGTCCACTTCGGCCGCGAGTGCCAGCACCAGGCGGGCGAGCAGGTCGCTTTGCACCGCGGGGGTGGCGGCGTCGGTCAGCGCGATCAGGGACTCCAGTACGTCATCAAGCTGTTGTTGCGTGCAGGTCATGGGCAGGGGCGGGTGGTGGATCGGTGGGAAGGGGCGCGAGGGCGGCGGCCAGCAGGGCCGGCACCAGCGCCGGCTGCAGGTGGGCCTGGCGGGTGGCGACATGCTGGTCGGGCCGCACAAGCCAGCACTCGCCGCTGTCAGCCCCCACGCCGAGCTGACGCAGCAGCGCCGCGCGCGCCTGCCGGTCGCAGGCCGGCGACACCAGCACCACCGCCAGCAGCGGGTGCTGCACCGAGGCCAGCGCACGCGGCAGCCGGTCGGCAAACACCAGCAGGGTGAACCAGGGGCCCAGCAGGTGGTGCAGGCTGGTGCCGCCCAGGCGCACGTCGGGCAGCGCGGCGCCCGCCCCGGCATCACCGGCCAGCAGCGGCGAATCGGTGTAGCGGCACGGGGCCGACAAGCGGCCGGTGTTGATGCAGCGTGCCGCCCAGGGCAGCTGCGGCGCCATGGAGATGATGGCCTCGCGCCAGAGCCGGGCCGCGGCCTGGCCTTGCGGGTGCACGAAGCGCGAGGAACGCCGCGCCTGCCGGATGTTCTCGAAAGCGCCCTGCTTGCGCTCTGTGGAATAGGTGTCGAGCAGCGCCTCGTCGGCGCCATGGTTCAGTACCAGGGCCAGCTTCCAGGCCAGGTTGTCGGCGTCCTGCACGCCGCCATTGCCGCCGCGCGCGCCAAACGGCGCAACGAGGTGGGCGGCATCGCCGGCAAACAGCACGCGGCCGGCGCGCAGGTCGGCCAGGCATTCGTGCCGGTAGGCCCAGACGCCGGACCAGGCGATCTCGAACACCAGGTCGTCACCGAACAAGGCGTGCACGCGGCGGCACATGGCCTCGGGCGTGGCGGCGGCCACGGCGTCCTCGTCTTCGCGCAGCTGGAAATCGAGCCGCCAGGTGTCGTCGGCCATCTTGTGGCGCCAGACCGCGCGCCCGCCGTTGGCCGAGGCGTCCAGCCAGGTCCAGCGCTCCTGGGCCCAGTCGCAGCCAGGCACCGTGATGTCGATGATGATCCAGCGGTCTTCGGTGCGGTCGTGCACCACGGGCGCCAGGCCCAGCGCAGCGCGGCTGGGGCTGGAGGCCCCGTCACAGGCCACGGCCCACTGCGCGTCCAGTTCATAAGGCCCATCGGGGGTGCCCACGGTGAGGCGCACGCCGCCCTGGTGCGAGGCCATGTGCTCGACCTTGTTGAGCCAGCGCACTTCGGCCAGCGGCTCGGCCTGCAGCGCCTCGACCAGGTACTGCTCCACGTAGTACTGCTGCAGGTTGGCAAAGCCGTTGTGGCGCAGGTCGGGCTGGTCCTGCAGGGTGTAGGAGGTGACGGGCTGGTCCCTGGCCAGCACGCGCGCCACGTTCCAGGCCACGCCCTTGGCGGTGATGCGCCCGGCGACGCCCAGGCGCTCGAAAATGTCCAGCGTGCGCTGCGCCCAGCACATGCCGCGCGAGGCCAGGCCGCGCACGCCCACGGTATCGTCGTCGTCGAGCACCAGCACGGGCACGCCGCGGCGCGCCAGGTCCAGGGCCAGCGACAGGCCGGTCAGGCCACCGCCGATGACCACGGCGGGGCGGGGATCTTGAGGGCGCCCGTCCAGTTCGGGCGGGCGGCGGTAGGGGTAGCGGGGCAGGACGTGCATGGCATCTCGGCGTTGACTGAGCTGCCATTCTCGAAAGCACCGTGTCCCCTGTCTGTCCCCTCGCAGGGGGACATGCGTGCGGCCATGGTCTGTGGCATCATTTCAGGAAAGCGCGCCTGCGCACCCCACGCAAGGCAGAGCGCACAGGAGACAAGACAATGGATTGCACAACCGCTAGCGACGCGCGATGCCTGGCTGGGGCAATGCGTGGCGGACATCGGCAGGCCGCGTTTTCATGCCCGCCTGCTCGAAGGCATCCACGCGGTGCTGGGCGCCGACCACTTCAGCCACCTGAGCTACGACCCCGAGGGCCGCATCCGCCATGCGGCGGCGGCCAGCGTGTGCAACCAGCCGCTGATCGACTCCACCACCGACATCTACGTCAAGCACCTGTACCGGCGCGACCCCAACTACCCGCTGGTGCGCGATGGCAGCACACCCGAGGCGCCCGCGCGCAGCGGCGCCGACCTGCGCCTGCTGGGCATGTCGCCAAAGGGCATCGGCGATGCGGAGTACCGGCGCGTGCTGTTCGACGAGCCCGGGTTCACGGGCAAGGTGTCGCTGCTGGGCCTGCAGGGCGGCCACCGCTGCTACCTGAACTTCTACTTCTCGCGGGTGCCGCTGGACATGGGACATGCCGCCACGCTGCTCGGCCAGTACGGCAGCACCCTCATGGGCCTGGCCTGCCGGCACGACGAACTGGCGTTTCCGCAGGAGGAGGAAAAAGAGGTGGAGTGTGATCCCTGGAGTGCCCTGTCCCCGCGCGAGCGCTCCACCGCTGAATGGCTGATGGAGGGATGCACCGCCAAGGAAATCGGCCGCAAGATGGCCCTGTCGCCCGCGACCATCGTCACCTACAAGGAGCGCATTTTCTCCAAGCTCGGCGTGGGCAGCCTGCGGGAGTTTCTGGCCTTGGGTCGCCCGCCTGAGCGCAGGCCCGCATCCCTGGGCCCGCGGCAGCTGTCATAGCAGGGTTGCGATGAGCAGCCCCGCCGCGCCGCACACCAACAGCGAGGCCACGATCATCAGCGCGCCGTCGCGCACCAGCAGGGCCAGGCCGATCAGCGCAATCGCGCCCATGGGCACCGAGCTGGCGAACGGAAACAGCTCCAGTGGCGGCACCATGCAGGCCAGCGCGATGCAGGCCAGCGCCGCCAGACGCATCCCCAGGCCCGAGGTCAGCCAGCGCAAGCGGCCGTGGAACCAGCGGTCCAGGCGCGTGGCCATGGGGCGCGCGCCGGCCACCAGGCGCTTCATCCTGGCCGCGGCCACGTCGCGCCGGGCCACCCACGCGGGCATCCACAGGCGCTTGCGGCCGCTGAGCATCTGCGCCGCAAACAGCACCACCACCACGGCCAGGGCCGTGGGCACGCCGGGAATGCCCCCCAGGGGCGATATCTCGATCAGCGCCGGTACCAGCAGAAACGGCCCGTAGCTGCGCGGGCCCACGGCGTCGACCAGGTCGGCCACAGCCACCCGCCCGTGGCTCTGGGCCAGGGCGTCGAATTCGTCGAGGATTTCGCCCAGGGTATCGGGCTGCTGACCGCCAGCGGATGGGGACAGTGCGGCGGAACGGCTTGCAACGGAAATGGTCATGCCCCAGCATGCGCACCGTGCAAGGCCGTGCGTGCCAGACAGCACCGCATCTGCAGGTGGGACCCTCACATCAACGACGGCAGCACCTGCACGATGAGCGCCCCGGCGATGCCCTGCACCGTCACGTAGTGCCAGAACAGCACCGTGTTGTCGAGCGTGGCGCGCGCGCCCTGCTGCAGGTGTCCGGACAGCGAGCGCGCCAGCAGATAGGCACCCATGATGGCGAGAATGCCCACGTGCATCGCCTGCCAGCCGAGCAGCGCGGCGACGGTGGCACTCCAGGCATCGGCACGCGGGTTCAGGCCCGCCTGCAGGTGGCCCATGAACTCCAGCGCGATGGCACCACCGGCGCAGGCCATGGCCAACACGGTGGCCACACGCAGCCAGGCCTGGCCTGTGGCCTGCGAGAAGGACCGCTGGGCCACCCACAGCGCGGCCGACCCGACCAGAAGCAGCGCGCCCGATGCGAGCGGCCAGCCGGCCTGCGGCAAGGCAGCGCCCGGTGGCGGGCAGACATCGGCTGCCATGGAGACATGCAGGTGGGCGAAGGTGGCCGAAGCGAACACGCTGGCGTCCACGCACAGCAGCACCACCACGGCCCACCACGAGTGCGAGTGGCGCCCCACCCGGCGCGTGGGCAGAAACACGCCCTCGGCCACCTCGGCCTCTGGCGCGGCCACGGGCCGGTCGGACTGCCAGAGCCAGACCACCATGGCCACCAGGGCGATCACGCCGCACAGCACCGCGGGCACCACCATCGATACCGTGAGCAGCAGGAAGAACCCGGCCGTGCCCGCCGCCGCGATGAAGGGCGACCAGCCGTCGCCAGGCAACAGCAACAGCTGGCGCGGCGTGGCATCGACCGGGCTGGTGATCAGCGACTCGCGCCCGCCGAAAATGGTGCGCGGCAGCCAGTAGGCGCCCAGCTCCGCCGCTTCGCGCAGGCCTGGGTGCTGCCACAGCGGCTCGCGCGAGCCCACGGGCGGTATGCTGCGCAGCCCGTACTCGCCGCCCGAGGCCCATTCGAGCGTGGGCGCGTTCCAGGGGTTGGCGGGCGGCCCGTCTTCGCGCAGAAACGTGCGCACCAGGTCGAAGAAGCACAGCACCACACCGAGCGCGAAGACGAAGGCCCCGGCGCTGGACAGCAGGTTGGGCCACTCCCAGCCCAGGCCCGCGTCGTAGGTGTACACCCGGCGCGGCATGCCCATGAGCCCGGCGATGTGCATGGGGAAGAAGGCCAGGTTGAAGCCCCCGAACATGAGGCCGAACACCCAGCGCCCCAGGCTCTCGGACATGCGGTGGCCATTGATCAGCGGCAGCCAGTAGTACAGCCCCGCGAACACCGGGAACACCATGCCCCCGATCAGCACGTAGTGCAGGTGGGCCACGATGAAATAGGTGTCGTGCACCTGCCAGTCGAAGGGCAGCACCGCCACCATGATGCCCGTGAGCCCGCCCAGCACGAAGATGGCGTGGAAACCCACCAGGAACAGCGTGGGCGCGTTGGCCTCGACCCGCCCGCGCCAGAAGGTGGCGATCCACGCGAACACCTGCACCGCGCTGGGCACGGCCACGGCAAAGCTTGCGGCCGACACCAAGTGCATGGTGAACGAGCCCAGCCCGGCCGTGAACATGTGGTGCACCCACAGCGCAAAGCTGAGAAGGCCCACGCCCAGCAGTGCGGCCACCACCCAGCGGTAGCCCACGATGGGCGTGCGCGCCAGCGCCGGCACCATCATCGACACCATGCCTGCGGCGGGCAGGAAAATGATGTACACCTCGGGATGGCCGAAAAACCAGAACAGGTGCTGCCACAGCACCGGATCGCCCCCGCGCGCGGGGATGAAGAAGGGCCAGTCGAACGCACGCTCCATCTCCAGCAGCAGCGTGCCCGCGATGATGGCCGGGAACGCGAACACGATCATCAGCGCCGTGACCAGCATGGCCCAGGCGTAGATGGGCATGCGCATCAGCGTCATGCCCGGCGCGCGCGTGAAGAGGATGCCGATGATGATCTCGATGGCCCCGGCGATGGCCGATATCTCGATGAAGCCGATGCCCAGCAGCCACCAGTCGGCCCCCACCCCGGGCGAATGCTCCTTGCCCGTGAGCGGCGGGTACATGAACCAGCCGCCATCGGGCGAGGCGCCGAAGAAGATGGTGCCGAAGAACACGGTGCCGCCGATGGCGTAGGCCCAGAACCCATAGGCCGACAGGCGCGGGAAGGGCATGTCGCGCGTGCCCAGCATGCCGGGCAGCAGGTACACGGCCATGGCTTCGACCACGGGCACGGCGAAGAGGAACATCATCACCGTGCCGTGCATGGTGAAGATCTGGTTGTAGGTGGCGGCCGATACCAGGCCGGCCTGCGGTACGGCCAGTTGGGCACGCATGATGAGGCCGAGCACGCCGGCGAGGATGAAGAACATCAGGGCGGTGGCTATGTAGAACAGGCCGACCTGGGTGTTGTTGACGGCGGAGAGTCTTCTCCAGCCTTTGGGTGGAGGTTTCCAGGCGCGCTCCAGGGCCTCGCGTTCGCCTGGGGGGCGGGGTAAGGGGTTGAGGGCTGGAGGGGCTTCTGTCATGGTGTTCCCCGTGGTTGCCCTGTGCTATGGCCGTTTTTCTGTGGTTGCTTTGTGCCTTGGTTGAGTGCGGGGGCCGGGATGTGCGCCCGGCGGCGCAGTAACTTTCTCTTGCGTCGCCAAGAG
>NZ_AKJX01000239.1 GCF_000276605.1 Acidovorax sp. CF316
GGCGATCGGCAGGCGGCTGCCGCTCATGCCCTGGAAGAACAGGCTCGGGGATTCGAGCACCTCCACCATCGACAGGCGGGCCTCGAAGCGCTCGCTCTGGTTGGTGGTGAAGCGCGGCCAGTCCTGCGCGCCGGGGATGATGTCGGCCAGCTCGGCAAACATCTGGCAGCCGTTGCACACGCCCAGGCCGAAGGTGTCCGTGCGGCCGAAGAAGCCCTGGAACTGCTCGGCCAGCACCGGGTTGAAGGTGATGCTGCGCGCCCAGCCGATGCCGGCACCCAGGGTGTCGCCATAGCTGAAGCCGCCGCAGGCGACCACGCCCTTGAAGTCCGCCAGTTGGGCACGCCCGGTCTGCAGGTCGGTCATGTGCACGTCGTAGGCCTCGAAGCCCGCCTCGGTGAAGGCATAGGCCATCTCGATGTGCGAGTTGACGCCCTGCTCGCGCAGGATGGCGACCTTGGGGCGCGCCAGGTTGAGATAGGGCGCGGCCACGTTCTCGGCGGGGTCGAACGCCAGGTGCACGTGCATGCCGGGGTCGGCCGGTGCGCCAGCGGCGGCGTGTTCGGCATCGGCATTGGCGGGGTTGTCGCGCTGCTGGCAGATCTTCCAGCTCACAGCATCCCACACCTGGTGCAGGTCGGCCAGGGGCGCGCTGAACACGGCCTTGGCATCGCGCCAGACCTGCAGCTCGCCCTTGCCGGCGTCGATGGGTGAAGACACGGGACGCGTCTTGCCCACGAAGTGGCTGAAGCGCGAGAGATTGTGCTCGCGCAGCAGCTGCATCACCTCGTTGCGCTCGGCGGTGCGCACCTGCAGCAGCACGCCCAGCTCTTCATTGAACAGCGCCTTGAGCGTCAATTCTTCGCGGCGCGCGCTGACCTGGGAGGCCCAGTTCTTGGCGTCGCCGGTTTCCATGCGGCTGTCGCTGATGCCGTCGCCCTCGGTGACCAGCAGGTCCACGTTGAGCGACACGCCCACGTGGCCGGCAAAGGCCATTTCGGCAGCGGCGGCCAGCAGGCCGCCGTCGCTGCGGTCGTGGTAGGCCAGGATCTGGCCCTTGGCGCGCAGTGCATTCACGGCGTTGACCAGGTTCACCAGGTCTTGCGGATCGTCCAGGTCGGGCACCACGTCCCCGCTCTGCTCCAGCGTCTGGCCCAAGATGCTGCCGCCCATGCGGCTCTGGCCCTTGCCCAGGTCCACCAGCACCAGGGTGGTGTCGGCTTCGGTGGCATCGAGCTGCGGCGTGAGCGTGCCGCGCACGTCGGCCAGGGAGGCGAAGGCGCTCACGATCAGGCTCACCGGCGAGGTGACCTTCTTCTTGTCGCCACCCTCTTGCCACTGCGTGCGCATGGACAGCGAATCCTTGCCCACGGGGATGGAGATACCCAGGGCCGGGCACAGTTCCATGCCCACGGCCTTCACCGTGGCGTAGAGCGCGGCGTCTTCACCGGGTTCGCCGCAGGCGGCCATCCAGTTGGCGCTGAGCTTGACGCGCGGCAGCTCGATGGGCGCGGCCAGCAGGTTGGTGATGGCTTCGGCCACGGCCATGCGGCCCGAGGCGGGGGCGTTGATGGCCGCCAGTGGCGTGCGCTCGCCCATGCTCATGGCCTCGCCGGCAAAGCCCTTGTAGTCGGCCAGGGTCACGGCGCAATCGGCCACCGGCACCTGCCAGGGGCCGACCATCTGGTCGCGGTGCGACAGGCCGCCCACCGTGCGGTCGCCGATGGTGATGAGAAAGCGCTTGGACGCCACCGTGGGGTGGGCCAGCACGTCGATCACGGCCTTTTGCAGCGGCACGCCCGTGAGGTCCATGGGCGCGAACTGGCGCTCCACCGTGGCCACGTCGCGGTGCATCTTGGGCGGCTTGCCCAGGAGCACGTTCATGGGCATGTCCACCGGGTTCTTCTGGTCGCCGCCGGCCACGGCCGTGTCGTCCAGCACCAGTTGGCGCTCTTCGGTGGCGGTGCCGATCACGGCAAACGGGCAGCGCTCGCGCTCGCAGAAGGCCTGGAACTGCGCCAGCGAGCCCGGGGCGATGGCCAGCACGTAGCGCTCCTGGCTCTCGTTGCTCCAGATTTCCTTGGGCGCCATGCCCGATTCTTCGAGCGGCACGGCGCGCAGGTCGAAGCGCGCACCGCGGCCGGCGTCGTTGGTCAGCTCGGGGAAGGCGTTGGACAGGCCGCCCGCACCCACGTCGTGGATGGCCAGGATGGGGTTGGCATCGCCCTGCGCCCAGCAGTGGTTGATGACTTCCTGTGCGCGGCGCTCGATCTCGGGGTTGCCGCGCTGCACGGAGTCGAAGTCGAGCTCGGCCGCATTGGTGCCCGTGGCCATGGAACTGGCGGCGCTGCCGCCCATGCCGATGCGCATGCCGGGGCCGCCCAGCTGGATCAGCAGTGAGCCGGCCGGGAATTCGATCTTTTGGGTGAGGCCGGCGTCGATCACGCCCACGCCGCCCGCGATCATGATGGGCTTGTGGTAGCCGCGCTGCACGCCGCCCACGTTCTGCTCGTATTCACGGAAGTAGCCCGCCAGGTTGGGCCGGCCGAATTCGTTGTTGAACGCGGCGCCGCCCAGGGGACCTTCGACCATGATCTGCAGCGGGCTGGCGATGTGCTCGGGCTTGCCGACCTCGCTGCCCCAGAGCTTGGAGACGGTGAAGCCGGTCAGGCCGGCCTTGGGCTTGGAGCCCCGGCCCGTGGCACCTTCGTCGCGGATTTCACCGCCCGCGCCGGTGGAGGCGCCGGGGAAGGGCGAGATCGCCGTGGGGTGGTTGTGCGTTTCCACCTTCATCAGCACGTGCTGGGTGGCTTCGCTCTTGGCATAGCCGACCGTGCCGGCATCGCCCATGCGCGCCAGGAAGCGCTCGACCGTGTGGCCTTCCATGACGGAGGCGTTGTCGGAGTAGGCGATCACCGTGTGCT
Source organism: Acidovorax sp. CF316 (assembly GCF_000276605.1). Classification (GTDB taxonomy): domain Bacteria; phylum Pseudomonadota; class Gammaproteobacteria; order Burkholderiales; family Burkholderiaceae_C; genus Acidovorax. Next base: position 2,925 of record NZ_AKJX01000239.1, read on the forward strand.
GGGGTGCCAGCTGGTGGGTGTTGCGGATCATGCCGAACAGGCTCTTGTCCTGCGCCACGCCGTCGATGGTGAACTCGGCGTTGAAGATCTTGTGGCGGCAGTGCTCGCTGTTGGCCTGGGCGAACATCATCAGCTCGACGTCGCTCGGGTTGCGCGCCAGGCCCGTGAAGGCGTTGACCAGGTATTCGATCTCGTCCTCGGCCAGGGCCAGGCCGAAGCGGGTGTTGGCGGCTTCCAGCGCGGCGCGCCCGCCGCCGAGCAGGTCCACGTGCTCCATGGGCGCGGGCTGCAGCTCGGTGAACAGGGCGGCGCCGCCGCTGCGGTCGGCCACCACCGATTCGGTCATGCGGTCGTGCAGCAGGGCGGCGACCTGGGCCACCTGGTCGGCGGTCAGCTCGGGCGTGCCGCCCAGCAGGCCGGGCTTCAGGGCCACGCGGTATTCAGTGATGCGCTCCACGCGGCGGATGGCGATGCCGCAGTTGCGCGCAATGTCGGTGGCCTTGGAGGCCCATGGCGAGAGCGTGCCCAGGCGCGGGGTGACGACGATGACGGCACCGGTTTCGGGGCCCGCATAGGGGTCGCCGTAGGTCAACAGGGCCGCCAGGCGCTCCTGATCGCCCGCCGAGGGGGCCGTATCGGTGGCCACCAGGTGCACGAAGCGCGCAGCGATGCCAGTGATCTTGGGATGGATGGCCTCGAGGGCAGGCTGGAGTTGCTGGGCGCGAAAGGTGCTGAGGGCGTTGCCGCCCGCCAGCGTGGTCATGTGCAAGGTCACGGTAGCGGCCTGTTGGGGTGTGAGGGGTACGGTGGGCGCCGCCGCCATCCGGAAAACGCAGGCTTGGTGGCGGTTAGCCTCCCATTTTAACCGGCGGCGCCCCAGCGCATGCAGCATCCGGTCCGCAATGGGATAATCCCTGCATGAGCATCACCATCAAAAGTGCACAGGACATCGAGGGCATGCGCGTCGCCTGCCGCCTGGCGTCTGAAGTGCTGGACTACATCGCCCCCCACATCAAGCCCGGCATCACCACCAACGAGATCGACCGGCTGGCCGCCGAATGCATGGTCCAGCAGGGCACGATATCGGCCACGGTGGGCTACCAGCCGCCGGGCTACCCGCCCTACCCCGCGTCGCTGTGCACCTCGGTCAACCACGTGGTGTGCCATGGCATCCCCAACGACAAGCCCCTCAAGAAGGGCGACATCGTGAACGTGGACGTCACCGTGATCACCAAGGAAGGCTGGTACGGCGACAACAGCCGCATGTACCTGATCGGCGAGACCTCCATCGCTGCCAAGCGCCTGTGCGCCATGACCTTCGACGCCATGTGGCATGGCATTGTGCAGGTCAAGCCGGGTGCCCACCTGGGCGACATCGGCCATGCGATCCAGAAATTTGCCGAAGGCCTGGGTTTTTCCATCGTGCGCGAGTTCTGCGGCCATGGCATCGGCCAGCGCTTCCACGAAGAGCCCCAGGTACTGCACTACGGCAAGCCCGGTACGCTCGAAGAGCTCAAGCCCGGCATGGTGTTCACCATCGAACCCATGATCAACGCCGGCCGCCGCGAGGTGAAGGAACACGGCAACGACGGCTGGACCATCGTGACCAAGGACCACAGCCTCTCGGCCCAGTGGGAGCACACGGTGCTGGTCACCGAGACGGGCTACGAGGTGATGACGATCTCGGCCGGTTCGCCGCCTCTGCCGTCCTTTGTGACCGCCACAAAGACATAAAAAGTCAGCGGGAACCCCGCTGCGCACGACTCTTGCGTGGAACACTGCATGGCCATATCGACTGCAACGCCCCTATCGTCCATGACTGAAGTCCACGCCCTGCGGGACGCCTACCGCCGCGACAAGGCGGCGCTGATGGCCTCCATCCAGGCCACGGGTGCCTCCACGCGCGGTATCCGCGTGCTGCTGCGCAAGCTTTCCACCCTGGCGGGCAGCCTGCTGCAGGAGCTGTGGCGCCGTGCCGAGCTGCCGGCTGACCTGGCCCTGGTGGCGGTGGGCGGCTTCGGTCGCGACCAGCTGTTTCCCTACTCTGACGTGGACGTGCTGCTGCTGCTGCCAGACGACCGCGCGGCCGATGGCTGCAGCGTGCTGCGCGCGCAGCTCGAAGCCTTCATCGGCAGCTGCTGGGACGCGGGGCTGGAGATAGGCTCCAGCGTGCGCACCATTGCCGAGTGCCTGGCCGAATCGGCGGCCGACGTGACGGTGCAGACCTCACTGCTCGAAGCACGCCAGGTCTGCGGCAGCACCGAGCTGTTTGCGCAGTTCCAGGAACAGTACCGGGCGCAGATGGATCCGCAGGCCTTTCTGGTGGCCAAGACGCTGGAGATGCGCCAGCGCCACAACAAGTACGAGAACACGCCCTATTCGTTGGAGCCCAACTGCAAGGAGTCGCCCGGCGGCCTGCGCGACCTGCAGATGATCCTGTGGGTGGCGCGTGCCGCCGGCCTGGGCAGCACCTGGAAGGAACTGGCCGCCAACGGCATGGCCACGGCCTTCGAGGTGCGCCAGATCGAGCGCAACGAGGCCGTGCTGTGCCTGATCCGCGCGCGCCTGCACGCGGCGGCCGGCCGGCACGAGGACCGGCTGGTGTTCGACCTGCAGACCTCCGTGGCCGAGTCCTTCGGCTACCGCTCGCAGGCACCCGACGGCTCGCGCCTGCCCATGCGCGCCAGCGAGGCCATGATGCGCCGCTACTACTGGGCGGCCAAGGCGGTCTCGCAGCTCAGCCAGATCCTGCTGCTCAACATCGAGGAGGCGCTCAACCCCTCGGCCCACGAACTGCGCCCCATCAACGAGCGCTTCTTCGAGAAATCGGGCCTGATCGAGGTGGCCAGCGACGACCTGTACCTCAAGGACCCGCACGCCATCCTGGAGACCTTTCTGCTCTACCAGACCACGGTGGGGCTCAAGGACCTGTCGGCGCGCACCCTGCGCGCGCTGTACAACGCGCGCGGCGTGATGGACGGGGCATTTCGCAGCGACCCGGTGAACCGCACCGCCTTCATGCGCATCCTGCAGCAGCCGGCCGGCATCACGCATGCCATGCGGCTCATGAACCAGACCTCGGTGCTGGGGCGCTACCTGTGGGCGTTTCGCGGCATCGTGGGGCAGATGCAGCACGACCTGTTCCACGTCTACACGGTGGACCAGCACATCCTGATGGTGCTGCGCAACGTGCGCCGCTTCTTCATGGCCGAGCATGCGCACGAGTACCCCTTCTGCTCGCAACTGGCCGGCGGCTGGGACAAGCCCTGGCTGCTGTACCTGGCCGCGCTGTTCCACGACATCGGCAAGGGCCGCGGTGGCGACCATTCGCAGATCGGCGCCATGGAAGTGCGGCGCTTTTGCCGCCAGCACAAGGTGGACCGCGAAGACGGCCAGCTGGTCGAGTTCCTGGTCAGCGAACACCTGGCCATGAGCCGCATCGCGCAAAAGGAAGACCTGAGCGACCCGGACGTGATCGCCGCCTTCGCCAAGCGCGTGGGCAACGAGCGCTACCTCACGGCGCTGTACCTGCTCACGGTGGCCGACATCCGCGGCACCAGCCCCAAGGTGTGGAACGCCTGGAAGGGCAAGCTGCTCGAGGACCTTTACCGCGCCACGCTGCGCGCCCTGGGCGGGCGCGCGCCCGATGCCGCGGCCGAGGTCGAGGCACGCAAGCGCGAGGCCCTGGTGCTGCTGGCGCTGAGCGCCCTGCCCTTCGAGGCGCACAAGGCCCTGTGGGCCACGCTGGACGTGAGCTATTTCATGCGCCACGAGGCCGCCGACATCGCCTGGCACACGCGCCACCTGTCGCGCCACGTTGGCGCGCCGCGCGCCGTGGTGCGTGCACGCCAATCGCTGGCCGGCGATGGCCTGCAGGTGATGGTCTACGCGCCCGACCAGGAAGACCTGTTCGCTCGCATCTGCGGCTACTTCGACCGCGCGGGCTTCAGCATCCTCGATGCGCGCGTGCACACGGCCAACAACCAGCATGCGCTCGACACCTTCCAGATCGTGGCCGACGACCAGGCCGGCCACTACCGCGAGCTGACGCACATGGTCGAGAGCGATCTGGTGCATGTGATCGAGGAAGGCGGCCCCTTGCCCGAGCCCACGCGCAAGCGCGTCTCGCGCCGGGTCAAGAGCTTCCCCATCGCCCCGCGCGTCACGCTGCGCCCCGACGAAAAGGCCCAGCGCTGGTTGCTGGCGATTTCGGCCAGCGACCGCGCCGGCCTGCTCTACCTGGTGGCCCGGGTGCTGGCCCAGCACCACCTGAGCGTGCAGCTGGCCAAGGTCAGCACGTTGGGCGAGCGGGTGGAAGACACCTTTTTGGTGCAGGGCCCCGAGCTGCAGAACAACGCGCGGCAGATCCAGATCGAAACCGAGCTGCTGCGCGAATTGAGCGCCTGACGCTCAGACCACCGCAGGCAACTTGTCGAGCAGCTTGTCCAACGTGATCGGGTAATCGCGCACCCGCGCCCCCGTGGCATTGAAGACGGCGTTGGCAATGGCCGCGCCCACACCGCACAGGCCGAGCTCGCCCACGCCCTTGGCCTTCATGGGCGACGAGGTGGGGTCGGTCTCGTCCAGGAAGACCACCTCCTGGTGCGGGATGTCGGCATGCACCGGCACCTCGTAACTGGCCAGGTCGTGGTTGACGAAGAAGCCCTGGCGCTTGTCCACGGCCAGGTCTTCCATCAGTGCCGCGCCCACGCCCATGGTCATGGCGCCGATCACCTGGCTGCGCGCGGACTTGGGGTTGAGGATGCGGCCCGCGGCGCACACCGCCAGCATGCGGCGCACGCGGATCTCGCCGGTGGCCACGTCCACGCCCACCTCCACGAAGTGCGCGCCGAAGGTCGATTGCTGGAACTTCTTCTGCAGGTCGCCGTATTCCATGCTGTCCTCGGCCACGAGTTCGCCGTCCACGCCGTTGTGC
>NZ_AKJX01000240.1 GCF_000276605.1 Acidovorax sp. CF316
CCGGCCGCCGCCATCGGCGGCATCACGCCGGTGCGGCCCTGCGCGATGGTCTCGCGGATCTTGTCGGGTGTGCCGCCGTGCAGCCAGTCGCCGTCGGCCAGGTTGGGAAAGCCCTTGCTGCCGCGTGCATCCGAGCCGTGGCACTGCGCGCAGTTGTTCATGAACAGGCGTTCGCCGATGGCATGGGCCTGCGGGTCGCGCGCCATGTCCTCGGGCTTCATGTCGGCAAAGCGGGCGTACAGGGGCGCCAGCTCTGCCTTGGCCTTGTCCATCTCGGCCTGGTACTCGCCCAGCTGGGTCCAGCCGAGCTTGCCGGCGAAGGTGCCCAGGCCCGGGTAGGCAGCCAGGTAGGCCAGGCCGAAGACGATGGTGATCACGAACATCCACACCCACCAGCGCGGCAGGGGGTTGTTCATCTCGACCAGGTCTTCGTCCCAGACGTGGCCCGTGGTGTTGTCGCTGGTGGCCATGACCTTCTTGCGGCCGGCCATCCACAGCAACAGGCCGCACGCGACGATGCCGCCCAGGGTCACGGCGGTCACGAAGACCGACCAGAAATTGCTGGTGAAGTCACTCATGGGGTGCTCTCTTGTTCATATGGTTGTCGTTGTTCTTGAGGCGGGCACGGTCACTCGTGCTCGAAGGGCACGCGGCCCGCTTCGTCGAAGCGATCCTTGTTGCTGCCCAGGTAGGCCCAGACCCAGATGCCGATGAAGCAGGCAAGTGAAGCGAGCGTCGCAACGATACGCATGGTGGTGATGTCCATTTCAAACTCCTTACTTGAGCGCGCGGCCCATGACCTGCAGGTAGGCCACCAGGGCATCCATCTCGGTCTTGCCCTTGAGCTCGGCAGCCGCGTCGGCGATCTGCGCGTCGGTGTAGGGCACGCCCACGGTGCGCAGCGCCTTCATGCGGGGTGCGGCCACGGCGGGGTCGACGGCCGTCTTCTCCAGCCAGGGGTAGGCGGGCATGTTCGACTCGGGCACCACGTCGCGCGGGTTGGTCAGGTGGATCCGGTGCCACTCGTCGCTGTACTTGCCGCCCACGCGGTGCAGGTCGGGGCCGGTGCGCTTGCTGCCCCACTGGAAGGGGTGGTCGTAGACGAACTCGCCGGCCACCGAGTAGTGGCCGTAGCGCAGCGTCTCGGCGCGGAAGGGGCGGATCATCTGCGAGTGGCAGTTGTAGCAGCCCTCGCGGATGTAGATATCGCGCCCGATGAGCTGCGTGGCGGTATAGGGCTCCACGCCCTTGACGGCCTCGGTGGTGGACTTCTGGAAGAACAGCGGCACGATCTCCACCAGGCCGCCAATGGCGATCACCAGCAGGATCAGCACGATCATCAGGAAGTTGTTGGTCTCCACCTTCTCGTGGCTGAAACCGGTGGTGGTGGTCGCGGGGGTCTTGTTGTCAGACATGATTGAAAAAGCTCTCCGTACGTGCTGCTCAGGCGTGGGCAGCGTGCACTGCGGGGATGGCGACCTTGGCCGAGCGGCCGGCGATGGCGGTGGCCCACACGTTCCAGGCCATGACCAGCATGCCGCCCAGGTACAGCAGGCCGCCCAGCAGGCGCACCACGTAGAAGGGGTAGGTGGCCTTGACGCTCTCGACGAAGGTGTAGGTGAGCGTGCCGTCGGGGTTGACCGCGCGCCACATCAGGCCCTGCATGACGCCGGCGATCCACATCGCGGCGATGTACAGGACGATGCCCACGGTGGCCATCCAGAAGTGCAGCTCGATGGCCGGCACGGAATGCATTTTCTCGCGGCCGAACAGGCGGGGGATCAGGTAGTACAGCGAGCCCATGGAGATCAGGCCCACCCAGCCCAGGGCACCCGAGTGCACGTGGCCCACGGTCCAGTCGGTGTAATGGCTCAGGGCGTTGACGGTCTTGATGGACATCATCGGGCCCTCGAAGGTGGACATGCCGTAGAACGACAACGACACGATCAGAAAGCGCAGGATGGGGTCGTCACGCAGCTTGTGCCAGGCGCCCGACAGCGTCATCACGCCGTTGATCATGCCGCCCCAGCTAGGCGCCAACAGGATCAGCGAGAACACCATGCCCACCGATTGCGTCCAGTCGGGCAGCGCGGTGTAGTGCAGGTGGTGCGGGCCGGCCCACATGTAGGTGAAGATCAGCGCCCAGAAATGCACGATGGACAGGCGGTAGCTGTACACCGGGCGGCCGGCCTGCTTGGGGATGAAGTAGTACATCATCCCCAGGAAACCGGCGGTCAGGAAGAAGCCCACCGCGTTGTGGCCGTACCACCACTGCACCATCGCGTCCTGCACGCCGGCGTAGGCCGAGTAGCTCTTCATCCAGCCGGCGGGCACCGCTGCACTGTTGACCAGGTGCAGGATGGCCACGGCCAGGATGAAGGCCCCGAAGAACCAGTTGGCCACGTAGATGTGGCGCACCTTGCGCATGCCCACGGTGCCGAAGAACACGATGGCGTAGGAAACCCAGACCAGCGTGATCAGGATGTCGATGGGCCATTCGAGCTCGGCGTACTCCTTGCCCGAGGTATAGCCCATGGGCAGGCTGATGGCGGCCGCCACGATGACGAGCTGCCAGCCCCAGAAGGTGAAGGCTGCCAGCGGTGCCGCAAACAGCCGCACCTGGCAGGTGCGCTGCACCACGTAGTAGCTGGTGGCGAACAGCGCACAGCCGCCAAAGGCGAAGATGACGGCATTGGTGTGCAGCGGCCGCAGGCGGCCGTAGCTGAGCCAGGGAATGCCGAGGTTGAGTTCAGGCCAGGCCAGCTGGGCGGCGATGATGACGCCCACCAGCATGCCCACCACCCCCCATACCACTGCCATGATAGAAAACTGCCGCACGACGGTGTCGTTGTAGTGCGCTGCAGCTGTGTTTTGCGTTGAATCCATCGGGCACCTCTTTGTGTTGCAAAGAGTCTCCCGCAGAGGGGACCGGCCGGTATTGACGCATGTCAATCGTTGCGGAGAATGCGCTCGCCTTCCTGCTCCACGCTCTCGAACTGGCCGCGGTACACGGCCCACCACAGGCCTGCCAGGATCAGCAGGACCAGCACCACGGACAGGGGAATCAGCAGGTACAGGATGTCCATCACACGGTCTCCAGCGCGGCCTGGGCAAGGGCTGGTGGCTGAGCGGGCACGGCCCGCTGTTCGCCGACCAGGCGGGCCAGGCGCGAGGCGTTGAGCACCACCAGCAGCGAGCTCAAGGCCATGCCCAGCCCCGCCAGCCAGGCCGGCATGTGGCCCAGCACCGCCAGCGGCACGCACAATGCGTTGTAGGCGGCCGCCCACCACAGGTTCTGGCGCACCACGCGCAGCGTCTGGCGGGCCAGCAGCACCGCCTGCAGCACCAGCTGCAGGCTGCCACCCAGCACCACGAAGTCGGCGCGCGAGCGCGCCAGGGGCACGGCGCTGCCGAACGCGAAGGACACGTTGGCACCCGCGAGCACGGGCCCATCGTTGAGCCCATCACCCACCATGGCCACGTGGTGCCCCTCGGACTGCAGCATCTGCAGCGCGGCCAGCTTGCCGCCCGGCGTGCAGTCGCCCCGGGCCTGTTCGATGCCGGCCTGCAAGGCCACGCGCCGCACCGATGCCATGCGGTCGCCCGAGAGCATGTGCACGGCAACGCCTTCGCGCTGCAGTGCCTGTACCACGCTACGGGCCTCGGGCCGCAGGTCCTCGGCCAGGGTGAAGCGGGCCAGCTCCACGCTGGCGCCGTTCTCGCCCGTCTCTTCGGACAGCACCACCTGCAGGGCCGCGCTGTCGTCGGCGCCCTGCCCCGCATCCGCACCGGCGTGGCGCGCCGAGCCCAGGCGCAGACGGCGCGGCGCAAGCGCGCCGCTGGCATCCAGCAAGCGCGCGGTCAGCCCCTGGCCGGCTTGCTCCACCACGTCCGAGGCGATCCACCGCGGCTGCACGCTGCCATCCGCCGCCGCGCACAGCGCGCGCGATGCCGGGTGCACCGACTGGCCCGCGATGGCCGCGGCCAGCGCCAACGCGTCGCCCTGCGTCAGGCCGGCGATGCTTGTGTGCACGCCCTGCAGCGCCATGCCATCGCGCGTGAGCGTACCGGTCTTGTCGAAGACGATAGTGTCCACCGCGGCCAGGGCTTCGAGCCCCTGCAGGTTGCGCACCAGCAGGCCATTGCGCGCCAGGGTGCCCGCGGCCGTGAGCATGGCCACCGGTGTGGCCAGCGACAGCGCGCACGGGCAGGTGACGATGAGCACCGCCACCGCCACCATGAGCGCATGGCCCGGACTGCTGGGCCACCAGTATGCTGCTGCCACCACGGCGGCCAGCAGCACGGCCATGAGAAAGGGGCGTGCCACGCGGTCGGCCAGTTGCGCCAGGCGGGGCTTTTGCAGCGAAGCGCTTTCCATCAGCGCCACGATCTGCGCAAAGCGCGTGGCACTGCCCGTACCTTCCACACGCACCTGCACCGCCGCCTGCAGGTTGTAGCTGCCGGCCACCACCGTGCTGCCCAGCGGGCGCGCCACGGGCGTGGATTCGCCGGTGAGCAGGGCCTCGTCGGCCTGGGTGCTGCCTTCGGTGATGCAGCCATCGGCCGGAAAGGCCTCGCCGGGCAAGACGCGGATCACATCGCCCACCGCCAGGCTGCGCGTGGCCACGCGGGTGAAGGTGCAGCCATCGGCACCGCGCCGCTCCACGCTGTCGGGCAGGCGGTTCATCACCGCCTCCAGCGCGCCGGCCGTGCTGTCGCGCAGGCGCAGTTCCAGCCAGCGGCCGGTGAGCAAAAAGAAGACGAACATGGTGAGCGAGTCGAAGTACACCTCCTTGCCGAAGATGCCCGCAGGCTCGAAGGTGCCCGCCGTGCTCACGGCAAAGGTGATCGCCATGCCCAGCGCCACGGGCAGGTCCATGCCCACGCGGCGCAGGCGCACGTCGCGCAGCGCGCTGGCGAAGAAGGGGCCGCAGGCAAAGCACACCACCGGCAGCGTGATGACCCACGAGGCCCAGCGCAGCAGGGTCTCCATCTCCTGCGACAGGTCGCCCGGCTGCGCCACGTAGGCGGGCCATGCGTACATCATCACCTGCATCATGCAAAAGCCGGCCACCAGCCAGCGCCACAGCGCGCGCCGGCTCTCCTGCTGGCGCGCCGTGCGCGCAAACGCGTCCACCGCTGGCAGCGCCTGGTAGCCGGCCCGGGCCACAGCCGCCATCCAGCCCGAGGGCCGCACCTGCGTGGGCTGCCACACGATGCGCGCGCGGTGGGTGGTGGCACTCACATCGGCCTGCAGCACGCCGCGCACGCTGCGCAGCGCCTCTTCGATGGTGAGGGCGCAGGCCGCGCAGTGCATGCCCGAGAGCACCACATGCGACTCCCAGGCCGGCGCATCCTGCGGGACTGCGCCCGGGGGCCATTCGACCGGTGCGCCACCTGCGGCGCAAGGACGGCCGAACGACGCCCACTCCTGCGGGTCGTCGAGCAGCGCGGCATGGGGGTCCTGCCGCTGCTGCCGGGGGGCCCCCGGCACGTCTGGCTCTGCGGAGATGGGGGCGGCATTTGACATGGCTCAAGCCTATCGCCGCAGCAGGGTTGGCGGGTTGACCTGGATCAAGGCAAGGAACATCATGGCCCGTACGCTTGCGGTATCTACAAGGAGACCACCATGTACTACCAACGCATCCTGATCGCCACCGACGGCTCCACCCTGTCCGAGAAGGCCGTGGACCATGGCCTGGCACTGGCGGAGCTGTCCGGCGCCACCGCCGTCGCCCTCAAGGTCGTGCCGCGTTACCCACGCAGCTATTTCGAGGGCGGCATGCCCGTGGAACTGGCCGATGTGAAACGCATCGAACAGCAATGGAACGACGCCGCCCAGGCCCTGGTAGATGCCGTCAAGGCACGCGGCAGCGCGCGCGGCATCACGGTGAAGGCCGTGGTGAGCAAGTCAGACCTGGTGGCCGAGGCCATCATCGCTGCGGCGAAGAAGCACAAGGCGGATCTGATCGTGATGGCGTCGCATGGGCGCAAGGGAGTGAAGCGAATGTTGATGGGGAGTGAGACGCAGCATGTGCTGACCCATTCGCACATTCCTGTTTTGGTGTTGAGGTAGCTTGCTGTCGGTGGTTGCCGTTTGCTTTTACCGAGGGCGGAGGCCGGGGAGTGCGCCCGGCGGCGCACCTTCTTTCTTTTGCGTCGCCAAAAGAAAGAAGGCAAAGAAAAGGCGACCCC
>NZ_AKJX01000241.1 GCF_000276605.1 Acidovorax sp. CF316
GGCCGGCACCGGCTACAGCCGCTGGCGCGACCTGGCGGTGACCCGCTGGCGCGAGGACGCCACCAGCGAGGACTGGGGCTCGCATGTCTACCTGCGCGATGCGCACAGCGGCCGCACCTGGTCCGCGGCGGCGGAGCCCTCGGGCCGCGCGGCCGACAGCTACGAGGTGGCGTTTGCCGAGGACCATGCGGCCTTCACGCGCCACGACGGCAGCATGACCACCACCACCGAGGTGATCGTGTCGGCCGAGGCCGATGGCGAGGTGCGCCAGGTCACCCTGGTCAACACCGGCCCGCGTGCGCGCGAGATCGACCTGACCTCGTATGCCGAGCTGGTGCTGGCCCCGCCCGCGGCCGACAACGCGCACCCCGCGTTCTCCAAGATGTTCGTGCAGACCGAGTACCTGCCCGAGTTCGGCGCGCTGCTGGCCACGCGCCGTGCACGCAGCCCGGGCGAGGCGGGGGTGTGGGCCGCACACTTTGCGGTGGTGGAGGGAACGGTGGCGGCCCCGGCGCAGTACGAGACCGACCGGGGCCTGTTCCTCGGCCGGGGCCGCACGGCGCGCAATGCGCTGGCGGTGCATGGCGGCGGTGCGCTGTCCAACACCGTGGGCACGGTGCTGGACCCGGTGTTCGCGCTGCGCCAGCGTGTGCGCATCGCCCCCGGGCAGATGGCCCGCGTGGCCTTCTGGACGCTGGTGGCGCCCACGCGCGAGGCGCTGCTCGACCTGCTGGACCAGCACCACGACCGCAGCGCCTTCGAGCGCGCGCGCACCCTGGCCTGGACCCAGGCCCAGGTGCAGCTGCGCCACATCGGCATCGACGCCGATGCGGCGGCGGACTTTCAGCGCCTGGCGGCGCCCATCCTGTATGCGGACGCACGCTTTCGCGCACCGGCCGATGCCATCGCGCGCGGCGCGGGCCCGCAGTCGGGCCTGTGGCAGCACGGCATTTCGGGCGACCTGCCCATCGTGCTGCTGCGCATCGACGACATCGAGGACATCGCCCAGCTGCACCAGTTGCTGCAGGCGCACGAGTACTGGCGCATGAAGCGCCTGGGGGTGGACCTGGTGGTCATCAACGAGCGGGCGTCGTCGTACGTGCAGGACCTGCAGATCGCCATCGAGACGGCCGTGCGCAGCAGCCAGTCGCGGCCGCGGCTGGGCGAGTCGCTGGCGCACGGCGTGGTGCACACGCTGCGTGCCGACCTCATGGATGCGACTTCACGCGCACTGCTGCAGTCCATCGCCCGCGTGGCGCTGGTGGCGCGGCGCGGCCCCATTGCCCAGCAGCTGGCCATGATGCCCGCGCAGGAGGCGCCCGAAGTGGTGGCCAGGCCGGTGATGGCGCCGGCACCGCAGCCACCGTACGAACCTGCCCCCGCGCCGGACACGGCGGGCCTGGAGTTCTTCAACGGCCTGGGCGGCTTCGACAAGGATGGCACGGAGTACGTGACCGTTCTGCGCGACGGGGCCACCACGCCCGCGCCCTGGATCAACGTCATTGCCAACCCGGGCTTCGGCTTTCACGTGTCGGCCGACGGTAGCGGCTACACCTGGGCCGGCAACAGCCGCGAGAACCAGCTCACGCCCTGGTCCAACGACCCGGTGAGCGACCCGGCGGGCGAGGCCTTCTTCGTGCGCGACGATGCCAGCGGCCAGTTGTGGGGCCCCACCGCGCAGCCCCTGCGCGGCAACGGCACCTACACGGCGCGCCATGGCCATGGCTACAGCCGCTTTCTGCACGAAGCCCATGGCATCGCGCTGGAGCTGCTGCAGTTCGTGCCCATCGCCGACCCGGTCAAGGTCTCGCGCCTGACCCTGCACAATCGCACGGCGCAGGTGCGGCAGATCACGGTGACGCTGTATGCCGAGTGGGTACTGGGCACCTCGCGCGGGGCATCGGCCCCGTTCATCCTGGCGGAGCGCGATGCGGACAGCGGCGTGCTGCTGGCGCGCAACCCCTGGAGCACGGCGTTTGCCGGCCGCGTGGCCTTTGCCGACCTGGGCGGGCAGCAGACCGCCTGGACCACCGACCGAACCGAGTTCCTGGGGCGGCATGGCAGCCTGGCGGACCCTGCTGCGCTTCGGGGCCACGCAACGCTGTCTGGCGGCGGCGCTGCGGGGCGCGACCCCTGCGCGGCGCTGCAGTGCACGCTCACGCTGCAGCCCGGGGAGAACCGGGAGGTGACCGGCTTCATCGGCCAATGCGCCTCGGCCGCCGAAAGCCTGGCCCTGGTGGCCCGCTACCGCCCGATCGACGTGGATGCGCTGCTGCAGGAGGTGTCGCGCCATTGGCGCAGCCTGCTGGGCGCCGTGCAGGTGCGCACGCCCGACCGGGCCATGGACATCCTGCTCAACGGCTGGCTGCTGTACCAGACGCAGGCCTGCCGCGTCTGGGCGCGCTCGGCCTTCTACCAGGCCAGCGGGGCCTATGGCTTTCGCGACCAGTTGCAGGACGGCATGGCGCTGGCCTTTGCCCGCCCCGAGGAGACGCGTGCGCACCTGTTGCGTGCCGCGGGCCGGCAGTTTGCCGAAGGCGACGTGCAGCACTGGTGGCTGCCGCACTCGGGCCAGGGCGTGCGCACGCGCATCTCGGACGACCGGGTGTGGCTGGCGTTTGCCACCGCCAGCTATGTGCAGGTGTCGGGCGACACGGCGGTGCTGGATGAGGCCATCCCCTTCCTGGATGGGCCACCGCTGCAGTCCGGCGAGCACGACGCCTTCTTTCAGCCGATGGCGGCGGAGGCCTCGGCCACGCTGTTCGAGCACTGCGCACTGGCGCTGGACCAGGCCATGGAGTTGACCGGCGACCTGGGCCTGCCGCTCATGGGCACCGGCGACTGGAACGACGGCATGAACCGCGTGGGCCAGGAGGGCCGGGGCCAGAGCGTGTGGCTGGGCTGGCTGCTGGTGCGCACGGTGGCGCTGATGGCGCCGCTGGCGGATGCCCGCGACCCCGACTGTGCCGCGCGCTGGCGCATGCATGCCGAATCGGTGCGCGCTGCGCTGGAGCGCGAGGCCTGGGACGGCGCCTGGTACCGGCGCGCGACCTTCGACGATGGCACGTGGCTCGGCACCCACGAGGGGCAGGAGTGCCGCATCGACTCCATAGCCCAGTCGTGGGCGGTGCTCTCGGGCGCGGCCGACCCGGCAAGGGCGCTGATCGCCATGGCCTCGCTGGGCGACAAGCTGGTGCTGCCGCAGGAGGGCCTGGCCCTGCTGTTCACGCCGCCGTTCAACACCACGCCGCACGACCCCGGTTATATCAAGGGCTACCCGCCCGGACTGCGCGAGAACGGCGGGCAGTACAGCCATGCAGCCATGTGGGCGATCATGGCGCGCGCCCAGTTGCGCAACGACCCGCAGGCCGGCAGCCGGGCGCACGCGCTGTTCGCGCTGGTCAACCCCATCCACCATGCGCGCACGCCTGCCGAGGTGGCGCGCTACCGGGTGGAGCCCTATGTGGTGGCGGCCGATGTCTATTCGGTGGCACCGCACACCGGGCGCGGCGGCTGGACCTGGTACACCGGCGCCGCGGGCTGGATGTACCGAGCCGGCGTGGAAAGCATCCTGGGCCTACGCCGCGAGGGGCAGGAGCTGGTGATCGACCCGTGCATCCCTGCCGAATGGCCGGGCTTCGAGGCGCGCATCGACGTGGCGGGGGCCGTCTACCGCATCGAATTCACCGCCTCGGGCCCGCCCGGAGCGGAGGCCAGGGTGGCCTCGGCGGAATTGGACGGGCTTGCGCTGGTGTGTGGCACCGGGCCGCTGCGTGTCACCCTTGCCGAGGGCGAGCACCGCTTGCGGATCGGCTTGCTGCGGGGGGACTGAGCACTGGGGCAGAGGCAGTCGCGTGGTCAGCGAGCACCAGCGCCCGCACCTGCACCGGCGCCTGCACCGGCCGCACCTGGCCCGCCAACGCCAGCACCCGCTGCACCGGCACCTGGAGCGCCGGCGCCCACGCCCGCCGCGCCCGCACCGGGCCCAGGCCCTGCGCTGGAGCCTGCACCTGCACCAGAACCCACACCTGCGCCGGTGGCACCGCCAGGAGATCCCGCGCTGACGCTGCCGCCCGAGCCGGTGCCGGACGGCCCTGGCGCGGCCGCACCTATACCGGTGCCGCTGGCGCCCGGTGCACCGCTGCTCACGCCCGCGCCACTGCTGGCGCCTGGCGCTGTGCCGCCGGGGGATCCCGTGGCCCCGGTTGTGCCGGCCGTCCCGGGTCCGGCCGCTGTGCCGCCAGTGCCGCCTGTGGCGCTGCCGGCGGGGGTGCCGGCGGGGGTGCCGGCAGTGCCCGGCGTACCGGTGCTGTTGCCCATGCCGGTGGTGGTACCCGCAGGGGCGCTGCCAGTGGTGGCAGTGCTGTTGCCGACCGTGCCGGTGGTACCGGTGGCGCTACCCGTGTTGCCAGGGGTGCCTGCAGGCGTGTTGCCGCTGCTGGGTACGGCACCCGGGATGCTGGAGGTGCTGCTGCCCGGGTTGCCGATGCTGGTGCTGCTCGGTATGCCGCTCGGGATGTTGCCCGGAATGCTGGTGTTGCCGATGCTGCTGTTGCTGCTGGGTGTGGTGGCGGTGGTTGTGGTGCTGCTGGTGGCCGGCGTGGTGCTGGTCATGTTGCCGACGTTGTTGCTGTTGTTGTTATTGCTGCTGGGCACGCTCCCAGGGATGTTGGAGGTGCTGGTGGTGGCATTGCCCACGTTACCGCTGCTGGGTATGCCGCTGGGGATGTTGCCGGGCACGGAGGTGTTGCCGATGCTGCTGTTGCTGCTCGGCGTGCTGGGGTTGCTGGGGGTGCCGATGGTCACGGTGGACGGCGTGGCCGGGCTGGCGCTGCCGAAGCCGCCCTGGGCCTGCGCGGATTGTGATGCGGCGAGCGCCAGCAGGGAGGCGGCGAACAGCGGAGCCGCCAGGCGGCGGTGCGAACGGAAGGGGGAGGGTGTCGACATGGGGTGCTCCTTGGAGGATGGCGGTGGCATGGGAGCCACCATGCCTGCCATGTTGGATGCGCCGGGTGCGGGCCAGGGTAGGGCCAACGGTGTGCCGCCGGTAGGACTTGACGCCTGCGCTGGCGCCAGTGCGCCGCTGTGAAACGAAGGGTTACAGGCGCTCGATTTCGGACATCTTTGCAATGCCTGGTTGCGCATGTAATGGCCCGCGCCGCATGCAAGGCGCGCTCCCATCGGATCCCACAGCCCCATGACCCTGATGACACTGCCGCAATTTCGTGAGTCGCTCCAGGCGGTGCTGCGCAGCGCCGACCTGCCCGCACTGCATGGGCAGATGCAGGCATTGGCGCAGCAGCTGGGGTTCGAGCATTTCGTGTATGCGCTCAGGGTACCGGAGAACTTCACGCAGTCGAGCATCCTGATGGTGGACGGCTACCCGCCGGGATGGACGGACCACTACATGGCGCAGGCCCACCATGCGCACGACCCGGTGATCCGCTACTGCAGCCGCAACATCCTGCCGGTGCTGTGGCACGAGGTGCCCGGCGGCGGCCCTTGTCCGAACGCCCGGCGCGTGATGGGCGAGGCGGCCGAGCACGGGCTGCGCACCGGCCTGAGCGTGCCGTTGCACACGCCCCACGGGGAGCTGGGTATCTTGAGCGGCACGGTCTCGCGCACGGGCCGCGCCGCGCAGGCCGACATGGCACAGGTCCAGGCGCATGCGCACCTGCTGGCCACCCACGTGCACGAGGCCATGCGCCGCCTGGCGCCCATGCCGCTGCAGCCCCCTGCGCTGAGCCCGCGCGAGCAGCAGGTGCTGCGTTGGGCCGCCGACGGCAAGACCTCGTGGGAGATCTCGTGCCTGCTGCACATCTCCGAGCGCACGGCCAATTTCCACCTCCACACGGTGGCGCAGAAGCTGGGCGTTTTCAGCCGCCAGCACGCGATTGCGCGGGCTCTGTTGCTGGGGTTGATACAGCCCAGCCCGTTTTGAGACCTCTCTGGATGCTGCCAGTTCCAGGCGGTGGGCGCACTGTCATATCTGACAGTTCATGCCCGTGCGCTGCGCCGATATGGTCGGGTCTTCACTGCTTTTGTCTGTTTTTTCCTTTCCTTTTCTTTTTTGAGAGACGACTTTCCATGAAGACTGCCTTTTCCGTACTGAGTTGCCTGGCCGCCCTGGCCGTGATGAGCCCCGCGGCCGTGCAGGCGCAGGGGGTGCAGATCAATCTTGCGGCATCCCAGGTGGGTGTGGTGGATGGCCAGAACCTGCGCATCAACAATGTGGAGTACGCGGGTCGCCGCTACATCCTGGAGGTGCAGTGGAACCCGCTGGCCGCGACCTTCGTGCCCACCAAGGTGAGCGAGCAGGCGGCTTCGGGCCTGCTGTGCAATGCGCCGGTGTTTGCGTCCAACGCGCGGGCGGGCACGCTGATGCTGCAGGTCGATCCGGGCAACCGCGCGGTGCAGGTGTCGGTGGTCAATGACGGGCCGCAGGACCCCTGGAGCTTTTCGCTGTACGGCTGGCGCTTCGTGCACAACCAGACGGCCTACTCCCTGACGCTCAAGCCCGCGGAGGTGGACCCCAACACGGCGCTCATGAACCTGGCCAGCGCGAGCCTGTACAGCGTGCGCCCGCTGGCCCGGGGCGAGCGGCTGGTGGTGGGCACCATCAACAACCTGCCGGCAGGCTTCAATTTCAACATGCCCATCACCAGCGTGGTCTACGGCAACCAGACCACGGCCTGCCAGTAAGCCCCGGCCCGGGGCGCGGGATCAGGCGGCGGCGTTCCGGGGCGCAGCGCCCAGCAGGTAGTCGGCCACCTCTTCGGAGAACCGGCTGCGGTGCGTGCCCAGCAGCACCGCCCCGTCGTCCAGGCCCTCGGGGTCGGGCCGCACGCCGGGCATGCCATGGGCCACCAGGGCCTGGGCGCAACCGACCCAGTCGCCGTCCGGCACGGGCTGGTTGAGCGAGGCCCACGAGAGCGTGCCGATCACGTTGTCGCCAAAGCCGTGCATGGCCCGCCAGTCGGCGCCGTGCTCCAGCAGGAAGCGGGCGAGCGTGGAGTCGCCGCGGAACACGGCCTGGTTCAGGGCCGAGCCATCCCAGTCCCCGCCGCGGTCCTCGATGGGCCAGCCCAGGCGCACCATGGTGCGCACCGCCTCGCCGCAGCCCTGCTGGGCCGCGAGCTCGGGCAGCAGCCGGCGCTGGGCGGGGCCGAGCGTGCCGATGATGCCGGGGTGCGCGGCCTGGATGGCGCGGGCCGCCGGCTCGTCGCCGCGCGCGCAGGCGGCGATGAAGGCTTCGTCCGGGGCGAGCGGTGCGCCACTGTTGCTGTTGCTGTCTGTGTTCTCGGCGTCGTCGTGCAGCAGCTGCGCCACCTCGGTCAGGCCGTAGCGCAGGGCCATGGTGCGGGCGGGCGTGCCGTCCTGGGTGCGTGCGTCGGGCCGGGCACCGGCGGCCAGCAGGGCCGCGACGTGCGCGGGCGAGCGGCGCCGGCGGATGGCCCAGAGCAGCAGCGAGCCCCAGTCCGACGTGGGTGGGCCCGGCGGCGGCTCGTTGGCATCGCCGCCATGGGCCAGCAGCAGCTGCAGGGTCGCCAGGTCATCGAGGTCGAGCACGCGGTACATGGCGTTGGTGCCGGTGATGCGGGCGCCGGCCTTGAGCAGCAGCCGGGTGCATTCGGGTTGGTCCAGCGAGTGGTAGAGCGATTCGTTGTCGTCGGGGTGGGCGCCGGCACCGAGCAGCAGCTTCGTCAGTTCGGGGTCGTGGTTGCAGCCGGCGGCGCCGTACAGGGCCGACAGCGGGTGCGCCGCGTCGGGCGCCTGCAGCGAGGCCGGCGGCCAGCGGTTGCCCACCGACTGGTCGGGCGAGGCGCCAGCGGCCAGCAGGTAGCGCGCACAGTTTCGCAGGCGCTCACGGTAGGCGGGCAGCTGCAGCAGCGCCGAGTGCGTGACGGCCACCAGCGGCGGCAACTGCAGCGGGCCGCCCGCACGGTGCACCCAGCCGGGGTCCTGCGCGCTGGCCTGGCGCAGCACGGCCTCGTCGCCCGTGGCGCAGGCGAGGTAGGGGGCGTCGCCGGTGGCGCTGCCGTTGCCGCTGCCGGCCAGCAGGGCCGGGTTGTCCTGCAGCAGGCGCGCGGCCACCGCGGGCCGCGCGCGGTTCATGCTGCCCGAGATATCGCCCGCATACACCAGGCCCAGCCAGTGCAGCACCGCGCGGGCCGGGTCGCCATCAAGCAGGGCCCGGCGCGCGGCGACAAAGCCCTGCAGGTCGGCCCAGGAGGCAAAGCCGTATTCGCGCGCGATGCACGACTGCGCGTCGTGCAGGCGCAGGCCCTGGGCGGCCAGGGTGGCGTCGTCCTTGCCCGCGGCGGCGGGCAGCGCGGCGCGAAAGCGCTCGAAGGCCGTGGGGGAGCTGGTGGGGTCCGGGATGCGGTACAGGGCCAGGAGATCCTTGGCCTGTTTTTTGAGATGGCCGATGTCGGGCCGGGCGGGAAGGCGCTTGCCGTAGGGCGTCGTCGTCATGAAGGGTACCTCCGTGCATCAGGTGCCGATGGCCCGCAGATCCGGCTGCACAAAAGGCGTTGGATAGGCGTGTGGTTGAAGGCAGCGAGCGGTGGACTGTTTTACTCGTCCGGTCGTGCTGCCTTCTGCAAGTGGGTTCAACCCTTCCCGCGGGCCCGGGGGCGGCTTGTACCGCGGGTGGGATGTTAGCTGATGTTGGGTGCCGTGTTTTTTTGGTGGCATGCCTTTGTTGAGGGCGGAGGCCGGGTCTCGGCCCGGCGGCCGAGGTACCTTTCTTTGCTTCGCCAAAGAAA
>NZ_AKJX01000242.1 GCF_000276605.1 Acidovorax sp. CF316
GGCTGGCGGGCCAGCCGCTGATCCTCAACGACGAAGGCACCAGCCTCTCGCGGCTCACCAGCGAGTGGTTCGCGCTGGCCGGTGAGCAGCCCAGGGCGCGCATCCAGCTCAACTACAACGACGCGATCAAGAGCCTGGTGGCCGCAGGCTATGGCGCCACGCTGCTGCCGCACGAAGCAGCGGGCAGCACGCCGCCCGACCCGCGCATCACCATGCTGGCACTGCGCCCCGCGCTGTGGCGCCCCCTGGGGCTGGCCCACCGTGCCGGCATGTTGGAGAAGGCCACGCAGCATGTGCTGGACGTGCTGAGGCAGCAGCGCCAGGTGTGATCGCCAGGGATGGAGACAGGCAAGAAAAAAGCCCAGGCAATGCACCTGCATCGCCTGGGCTTTTGATCAGAAACCTGGAACAACTGCTCCGGGAACACCCGTTGCAGGCCTCTTCTTTTTTCTCTGCGCCCCATGCGGCCGGGGGCTGCACGAGCGCAGGGATGGGGCCGATCAGGCCGTTGCGTCCTTGAGCTTCTTGAGCGCGCGGGTCTTGATCTTCACGCTGGCGGGCTTGGCGGGGAACCAGCGCTCGGCACCGGTGAACGGGTCCTTGCCGAAGCGCTTCTTCTTGGCCGCCACTTGCTGCAGGCCGATCTTCAGCACGCCAGGCAGCGTGAATTCGCCGGAGCCCTTCTTGTGCACGGAGCCCAGGATGGCGGCTTCGAGCGCTGCCAGCACGGCCTTGGCGGCCTTGGGGTCCACGCCCGACTGCTCGGCCAGGTGGGCCACCAGGGTCGTCTTGTTGAAGGCGGCCTTGATGGGCTTGAGCGCTGCAGGCGTCGCCGCTGCGGCGGGTGCAGCCTTTTTCGCTGCAGGTGCTGCGGCCTTCTTGGCAGCAGGCGCTGCCTTCTTGGCGACAGGTGCCGCGGCCTTCTTGGCCACGGGTGCTGCAGCCTTCTTCGCTGCGGGTGCTGCCTTGGGTGCAGCGGTGGTTTTCTTTGCAGTTGCCATGATGTTGATTCTTTGTTTTCGAGAGTTGCAATGGGCCCCCTCGCATATGCAAGGAGGTGCGCGATTTTAGAAGCACTGCGCGCACGAATGCTATAGGACAAGACCGCAGAACCTCAGCGGCCTTTGCGCAGCGTGATTTTTACAACGCTTGCGCGGCCGCTTTTGCGCCATCACGCCCCCAGAAACTCCGAGGGTGGGCGCCCCAGCCGTTTGCGGAACATGGTGGAAAAGGCCCCCGGGCTCTCGTAGCCCAGGTCCAGTGCCACCGTGGTCACGGCGTCGCCGCGCGACAGGCGCGACAGCGCGGCGAGCAGGCAGGCCTGCTGGCGCCACGCGCCGAACGACATGCCGGTCTGCAGGCGAAAGAAGCGGGTGAAGTTGCGCTCGCTCTTGTGCAGCTGCCGCGCCCAGTGGGCAGGCGAGGCATGCACATCGGGCTGGTGCAGGAAGCCCGCGCACAGCGCTGCCAGCGCCGGGTCCTGCGGCATGGGCGCAAACAAGGGCAGGACCGGCGCGCGCTCCAGTTCGTGCAGGACCAGTTGCACCAGGGCGCCGTCGCGCCCGCGCTGCTCGTACTCGGCCGGCAGATCGGCCGAGTCCAGCAGCAACTGGCGCAGCAGTGGCGAGACCTGCAGCACCTCGCACTGGCGGGCCTGCCGTGGCACGGCGCGCGGCTCGATGTACAGGCTGCGCGTGCTCACCCCCACCATGCGCACGCGGTGCGGCTTGCCCGCTGGTATCCACACGCCGCTGCTGGGCGGCACGACCCAGGCGCCATCTCCGGTGCCGACTTCCATGGTGCCCGTGGCGCCGTAGAGAAACTGCGCGCGCCGGTGGCTGTGCGTGTCGAGCAGGGTGCCGGCGGGGTAGTCGGTGGCAATGGCCAGCACTGGCCGGTCCACCGCGTCGACGGTGTGCAGGGGGATGTTGCGCATGGGCCTGGGTGGATGGCTGAAACGCAAACATTATTGACCTGGCGGCGAAAGCCGGCCAAGCCATTCCTGCCTAAGCTGGCACCGTGTTCGCAGCAATGGGAGGATGTGCGCATGGAGTTCTACCTGGTCCTGGCCGTGTTCGGTACCCTGGCCGGTGTCACCACCGTGCTCTTCGGCTTCGGTGGCGGCTTTGTCGTCGTGCCCGTGCTCTACCGCACGCTGGTGCACCTGCACGGGGCGGACAGCGCGGTCGGCCAGTCGGCCATGCAGGTCGCGGTGGCCACCTCCACCTGCGTGATGATCGTTGGTGCAGGGCTGGCCACGCGGCGCCACCACCGCGCCGGCAATGTGGACTGGGCGCAGGTGCGGCCGTTGCTGGTCTTCATCGCCGTGGGCGCGGTGGCGGGGGCGGCTGCCGCCAGCGTGCTGCGCAGCGACTGGGTGCGCTGGGCCTTCGTCGTCTACCTGGCGCTCACCATCCTCGACGGGCTGCTGCGCCCGGGTTTCATCCGGCCGCGCGTGGCCCAGGCCCAGCAGGCGGCCAGGCCGCGGCCCTCGGGTCCGCTCACGGCCTTGCTCGGGCTGGTCATTGGGGCGGTTGCCGCTTTCCTGGGCGTGGGCGGCAGCGTGATGACCGTGCCGCTCATGCGCCGGCGCGGTGCGCCCATGGTGCAGGCCACGGCCGCGGCCAACCCGCTGTCGCTGCCGGTGGCGCTGGCCGGCACCGCCACCTACGTGCTGCTGGCCTGGGACCAGCCCGTGCCGCTGGGCGCCTGGCATGCCGGCTTCGTCGACCTCAGGGCCTTTGCCGTGCTGGTCGTGGGCTCCTGGCTCGGCATCCGCCTGGGTGGGCGCTTCGTAGGTCGCCTGCCCGACGGGCTGCACGCCAAGGTCTACCTGGCGCTGCTCGCGGTGGTGCTGCTGGCCATGCTCATGCGCTGACGACCACGTCCGCGCGCGGCGGTGTCGCGTGCAGGGCGTGCACGTCGTCCTCGCGCTGGGCCAGCACCGCGCCCTGGTTGATGTAGCCCTTGTCGGTGATCTCGCCCGCATCCGCGTCGGGCGGCGTGCGCAGCACCAGCGCCCGCGTGGGGCATTGCGACGAGCCCGCGCCCGCATCGCGCCGGGCCTGCATCACGGCGCGCAGGGCCTGTTCCAGCCGTTCGCTCTCGCCCGCGCCGGCGGCCGATGGGAAGACCAGCATGCCCACCTCATCGCGGTCGTGCCCGGTGAGCACGATGTCCTGCACCAGCGGCGCCAGCTGCGAGACCAGCTCCACGCGCAGCGTGCCCACCGAGACCCAGCTGCCCGTGGACAGCTTGAAGTCCTCGGCCACGCGGCCGTTGAAGACCACCCCGCGCTCGGGCCGCTCTGCATCGGCCAGATAGCCTGCGTCGCCGATGCGGTAGAAGCCGTCTTCGTCGAACGCTGCCGCCGTCTCGCGCGGCGCATGGCGGTAGCCCGGGAACACCGACACGCCCTTGACACGCATCTCCAGCTTGCCGCCATTGGGCACCAGCTTGAGCGTGAGCCCGGGCAGCGGCGCGCCGATGCAGCCCGCGCCCTGCATGCGCCAATGGGCCGTGGTGATGGCGGGGGCGGTCTCGGTGGCGCCCCAGGAGGTGGTGAGCAACAGCGGCTGCGTGGGCCGGGCGCGCGCGGCCACGGCTTCGAGCCGCTGCCAGGTGGAGGGCGCGAGCGCCGCCGCCGCATAGAAGGCCAGGCGCAGGCGCGAGAACACCTCGGCGGCCAGGGCCGGGTCGGCCTCCAGCGCGGGCAGCAGCATGTCGAAGCCGCGCGGCACGTTGAACAGCAGGGTGGGCCGCACCTCGCGCAGGTTGCGCACGGTCTTATCGATCAGGCCGGGCGCGGGCCGGCCCTCGTCGATGTAGAGCGCGCCGCCATGGCACAGCACCATGTTCAGGTTGTGGTTGCCGCCGAAGGTGTGGCTCCAGGGCAGCCAGTCCACCAGCACCGGCTTCTCGTGGTCGAGAAAGCGCCAGGTCTGCGCAATCATCTGCTGGTTGGCGCAGAGCATGCGGTGGGTGTTGATCACCACCTTGGGCCGGCCGGTGGAGCCCGAGGTCAGCAGGTACTTGGCATGGTCGTCGGGCGTGATCGCCTCGAAGGCCTGCATCACCGCCGGCGTTTCCCGGCCCGCGAGCAGTTGCGCAAAGCCGAGTGCGCCCGGGACCTCCTGCGCATTGCGACTGAACACCTGCACCGCGCTGCCGCCGTAACCCGCGAGGGCCGGCGCATAGGCGCGGGCGTCCGACGCATAGACCAGGCAGGGGTCCAGCGCCGCCAGCATGCTGTGCAGGCGTCCGGGGTCGCGCGAGCGCGCATAGGCGCTCGACAGCGAGCACGGCGTGCGGCCGATGTGCATGGCGGCGAGCATCAGCACGGCATGGTCCACCGCGTTGTCCGACAGGATGGCGATGGGCCGGCCCGCGGGCAGGTCCATGTCGAGCAGCGACTGGGCTACCGCCCCCACGGCCTGGCGCAGTTGCGCGTAGCTCAGGTGGCGCCAGTCTGCGCCGCTGTCGTCGCGCTCGGCCAGCGCCAGGGCGTCCGGCGTCTCGCGCGCCCAGCGCTCCAGCCACTCGCCCACGCAGCGCGCGTAGGGGCCCAGCGGCTCGGGCGAGTGCAGGGTGAAGGCGCCATCGGCCAAAGGGGTGAGCACCGTGCGGGAGGGTGCCAGTTCGGCGGGGTCGTCGACGAAGTCGGGGTGCATCGTGTGGTCTCTTGTCGTTGTGGGGCTGGACTCAATCCAGGTGTGCCGACGACTGCTTGGCGCGGATCAGGTCCAGCAGCAGGGCATCGCGCGTGCGCGCCAGGTCCTCGGTGCTGCGCTCGCCCAGTTCCTCGGCCACACCTTGCACCACCTGCTGCTTCAAGGCCTCGGTCATCGCGGGCGTGCCCAGGTCCTGCCACCAGCTCTCGATGGGGCCGCCCAGGTGGGCCAGCACGTGGGCCACGCCGCCCGCGCCGCCCGAGAGGTGCAGGTTCATGAACGGGCCCATCAGCGCCCAGCGCAGGCCGGGGCCCTGGGCAATGGCGGTGTCAATGTCGGCCACCGTGGCCACGCCCTCGTTCACCAGGTGAAAGGCCTCGCGCCACAGCGCGGCCTGCAGCCGGTTGGCGATGTGGCCCTTGATCTCGCGGCGCACGTGGATGGGGCGCTTGCCGATGGCGGTGTAGAAGGCCATGGCGCGCGCGATGGCCTCGGGCGTGGTCTTTTCCCCGCCGCCCACCTCCACCAGCGGAATCATGTGCGGTGGGTTGAATGGGTGGCCCAGCACCACGCGCCCGGGCCGTGCGCACAGCGCCTGCATGGCTGTGACCGACAGGCCCGAGGAGCTCGACGCCAGGATGGCATGCGCCGGCGCAGCGGCATCGATCTGGCGAAACAGGTCGGCCTTGAAGTCGGCGCGTTCCGGTCCGCTCTCCTGCACGAAGTCGGCCGTGGCCACCGCATCCTCCAGCCGGGCGTGGAAGGCCAGGCGCGACAGGCTGGCGCCCGGCGCCAGCCCCTGGCGTTCCAGCGTGGGCCAATGGGCGGCCACGGCCTCGCGCAGGCGCTCCTCGGCGCCGGGAGAGGGATCGGTCGCGTCCACGTCCAGCCCGCGCGCCAGGAAATAGGCGGCCCAGCTGGCGCCGATGACACCGGTGGCCACCACGGCGACGCGCTTCACGGTCGAATCCATGCGGGGGGCTCCTTTCAGGACTCGGCCGTGAAGCCGATTTTCTTGACCAGAGGGCCCCAGCGGTCGAACTCGGCATGCTGCGAGGCCGCCATTTCCGCCGCTGTGGAGCCCTGGGCGATCAGGCCTACCACGGCCAGGCTGTCGATGACGGCCTTTTCCTTGATCGCTGCGTTGATCGCGGCATTGGCGGCGGCCACCACGGCGGCCGGCGTCTTGGCCGGCGCGTAGAAGCCGAACCATTCCTCGGTGGTCAGCTCGGGAAAGCCCTGTTCGGCAAAGGTCGCGACCTCGGGCGAGAACGGCGAGCGCGCTTTGCCCGAGGTGGCCAGCAGCCGCAGCTTGCCGGCCTTGTGGTTGGGGATGAAGTCGCCGCTCGGCGTCACCATCGCCGCGATCTGGCCGCCCACCACGTCGGTCACTCCAGGCACCGAGCCGCGGTAGGGCACGTGCTTGAGGTCCACTCCGTTGTTGATGCCCAGCAGTGCGCCGATGAAGTGCGGCGTGGAGCCCGCCGCGGGCGAGCCGTAGTTGGCCTGGCCCGGGTTGGCCTTGGCCCAGGCCAGGAAGTCCTTCACCGTCTTCACCGAGGCCGGCACCAGCGGCCCCACGGCCAGGCCATGGTGCATGATGGCCGCGATGGACACGGGCACAAAGTCCTTGACCGGGTCGTAGCTGAGCTTGCTGTAGATGTGCGGATAGATCGAGGTGCACGAGAACGGCGAGAGCGTGAGCACGCTGCCGTCGGTCGCCGCGCCCCGCAGCGATTCGAGCGCGATGCGCCCGCCCGCGCCGGGCTTGTTCTCCACCACGCCTGCATTGCGCGTGTAGGCCGAGCCCGCGAGCTTCTCGCCCACGCGGCGGGCCACGCTGTCGCCCGAGCTGCCGGCCGGAAAGCCGTAGAGGATCTTCACCTGCTCGATGCCCTGGGCGAAGGCCGCCAGGGGCGAGAGCGAGCCCAGCGCAGCAGCAGCGCCCAGGTGGCCCAGGAAGTGGCGGCGGGTGGTGTGTGTCGTCATCGTCATGTCTCCTCGTTGTGGTCTTGGGATGGTCGGTTCAATGCCCCGGGTCGGTCAACCCAGGGCAAACTCGGGGCGCGGGCCGTCCACGCGCGGCAGGCCCATCAGCGCGCGGGCCTCGGCCGGCGTGGCGGGCTCCATGTCCAGCTCGCGGATGACGCGCACGATGCGCTCGGTGAGCTGCACGTTGGTGGCCAGCTCGCCCTGACGGAAGTACAGGTTGTCCTCCAGCCCCACGCGCGCATGGCCGCCCAGCAGCAGGGCGGCGACGTTGGCTTCGAGCTGCGAGGGGCCGATGCCGCTCACGCAGAACAGGCTGTTCTTCGGCAAGGTGTCCACCATCATCTGCAGAAAGCGCGGCGAGTAGGGCATGGCGTTCTGGAAGGCGCGGTGCACGTTCATCACCAGGTTGATGAAATGCGGACCATCGCCGTCGTGGCCCTCCTCGATCAGCGTCGTGGTGTCCTGCAGGATGTGGGTGGGGCTGAACACCTCCCACTCGGGCTTGATGCCGCGCGCCTTCATGCCGGCGGCCAGTTCGCGCCCGCGGCTGAGCGGCGTGTCCATCAGGATCTCGCGGCCGTCGAAGGAGAGGTTCAGCGTGGTCGCGTCCAGCGTGCACATCTCGGCCCCCGCGTCCATGCCCTTGATGCGTTCTTCCCAGGCGATCTCCCAGCGGCCGCCGGGCAGGGGCTTGACCATGTCGCCGTGCACGCCGCCGCCGGTGGAGTTGTTGAGCACGATGTCGCAGCCCTTGGCGCGGATGCGGCTGTTGATGTCGCGGTACACGTTGGCGTCGCAGGTGGCGCCGTCGTCGGGCCGGCGGGCATGGATCGCCACCACGCTGGCGCCGGCATTCCAGCAGCGCTCCACGTCGTCGGCGATCTCGGCCGGCTGGGTGGGCAGGTGGAGGTTCTGCGACTTGTGGGCCATGCCCCCCGTGGGGGCGATGGTGACTATGACTTTGCGCTTGCTCATCGGGGTCCTGGTGGAGAATTGCGGGGTGCTCCGCATTGTTTTTCTGGGCACCTTTCCACTCAGTCATCGCGATGACATTTGAGGGCAGGGTATACGCGGGGCCAGTGCTTTTTCCGGGAGAAACCCACTTTGTCACCCCCTGCGACACGGCCTTCCACCACCAGCCTGCTGGCTGCGTCGGCCTGGTTCCCGCTGCTCGATGCACCCGCGCAGCAGCGCGTGCTCGACGATGTGCGCGAGGTGGAGGTGACCGCAGGCGGTGCGCTGTGCCGCCGCGGCGATGTGCCCCTGCACTGGTACGGCGCCATCGAGGGGCTGCTCAAGTGGTCCGTCACCTCGTCCGATGGCCGCGCCGTGACCCTGGGCGGCCTGTCGGCCGGCAGCTGGTTCGGCGAGGGCACGCTGCTGCGCGCCCTGCCGCGCACGGCCGACATCATCGCCCTGCGGCCCAGCCGCGTGGCGGTGCTGCCGGTGGAGACTTTCTCGTGGCTGCATGCCACGCAGCGCAGTTTCGACCACTTCCTGCTGCGCCAGATCAACGAGCGCATGCACTGGTTCCTGGGCACCTTCACGGCCCACCACCTGCTCGACACCGACAGCCAGGTGGCGCGCGCGCTGGCCGGGCTGTTCCACCCGTTCCTCTACCCCGGCATGGACCGGCACCTGCAGATCTCGCAGGAGGAGATCGCCAACCTCACGGGCGTCTCGCGCCAGCGCTGCAATGCGGCGTTGAAGCGGCTGCAGGAGTCGGGCATTTTGCAGATCGAGTACGGCGGCATCACCGTGCTCGACCTGCCGGGGCTCAGGCGCTACGTGGAGTGAGCAGAAAGTCCGTGGCCGCCGCGATCACCGCGTCGGGCTGGTCGCGGTGCGGCGAATGGCCGCAGGCAGGCAGCTCCAGCAATTGCGTGCCCGGCACCCGGCGCGCGATCCCGCGGATCTGCTCCAGCGTTCCGTACTCGTCGTCCACGCCCTGGATGGCGAGCACCGGCGCGCGGATGGCGGCGATCTCGGCCTCGATGTTCCATTGCCGAAAGGGCGGGTGCAGCCAGATGCGGTTCCAGCCCCAGAAGGCCGAGTCGGCGTCATCGTGGTAGCGGCCGAGCTTGGCGGGCAGGTCGGTGCGCTGGTAGGCATCGCGTGCGATCTCGATGTTGGCGATGGTCACGCCTTCCACAAAGATGTGCGGCGCCATCAGCACCAGGCCGCGCACTGCATCGGGGAAGCGCGCCGCG
Organism: Acidovorax sp. CF316; assembly: GCF_000276605.1. GTDB lineage: Bacteria > Pseudomonadota > Gammaproteobacteria > Burkholderiales > Burkholderiaceae_C > Acidovorax. The sequence goes on from NZ_AKJX01000242.1 coordinate 8,873, forward strand.
TACAGCAGCGCGATGGAGCCGCCGTCGCTGTGGCCCAGCAGCCAGGGGGGCTCGGTGATGCCGACCGCCTCGAAGAACGCGGGCAGCACCTCGTGCGCCTGGCGGTGCATGAAGTCCACGTCCCAGGTTTCGTCAGGTTCGCGCGGGGTCGAGCGGCCATAGGCCGGGCGCGAGAACACCAGGCCGCGCACACCGGCGGCGGCGCACAGGCGCTCGGGGAAATCCTTCCACATCGCCACCGAGCCCAGGCCCTCGTGCAGGAACACGAGCAACGGGGCAGCGCTGCGCTCGGGCGCGATCCACTGGTGCTCGATGCGCACCGTGCGGCCGCGCCAGGCGATGCTGGCGAACCCCGTGGCGGGAGACGACGCCTGCGCCGTCACGCGCGGGCCTCCTTCTCGCGCAGGCGAAAGCGCTGGATCTTGCCGGTGGCGGTCTTGGGCAGCTCCTCGATGAACTCGATGAAGCGCGGGTACTTGTAGGCCGCCAGGCGCTCCTTCACGAAAGCCTGCAGCGCCTGGGCGTCGGCCTGCTGGCCCGGCTTGAGCACCACATAGGCCTTGGTCTTGGTCAGGCCCTCGCCGTCCTGCACGCCGATCACGGCCGATTCGAGCACGGCGGGGTGCTGCATCAGCGTGGCCTCCACCTCGAAGGGCGAGACGTAGATGCCGCTGACCTTGAGCATGTCGTCGCTGCGGCCGGCATAGGTGTAGTAGCCGTCAGTGTCGCGCGTGTACTTGTCGCCGCTCTTGGTCCAGCCGCCCTGGAAGGTCTCGCGCGACTTCTCACGGTTGGCCCAGTACATCAGCGCCGCGCTCGGTCCGCGGATGTACAGGTCGCCCACCTCGCCATCGGGCACGGGGCGGCCGTCCTCGCCGCGCAGCTCCACCTCGTAGCCCTCCACCGGCTTGCCGGTGGTGCCGTAGCGCACGTCGCCCGGGCGGTTGGAGATGAAGATGTGCAGCATCTCGGTGGAGCCGATGCCGTCGATGATCTCGCAGCCGAAATGCGCCTTGAAGCGCTGGGCGATCTCGCCCGGCAGCGCCTCGCCGGCCGACGAGCACATGCGCAGCGCCACGGCCTCGCGTGCCGGCAGCGCGGGCGAGGCCAGCATGCCGGCAAAGCCCGTGGGCGCGCCGAAGAACACCGTGGGGCGGTGCTGCGTCCAGCGGCGGAAGGTGGCGTCGGGCGTGGGCCGCTCGGCCATCAGCACCACGGTGGCGCCCACCGAGAGCGGGAAGGTCAGCGCATTGCCCAGGCCGTAGGCGAAGTACATCTTGGCGGCCGAGAAGCAGACGTCGTCCTCGGTCAGGCCGAGCACCGGCTTGCCGTAGAGCTCGGCCGTCCACCACAGGTTGGCATGGGTGTGCACCGTGCCCTTGGGCTTGCCGGTGGAGCCCGAGGAATAGAGCCAGAAGCCGGGGTCGTCCGCCGCGGTGCTGACCGGCGCAGCGAGCGGCGTGGCCTGCGCCAGCGAGGCATCGAAGTCCTGCGCGCCTTCGGGCAGCGGCCCGGTGGGCTGCGAGACGAGCAGGGTGCGCACCTCGTGCGGCGCGCGGCCCATGGCGTCCTGCAGCACCGCCAGCAGCGCGCCCGAGACGATGGACGCCTGGGCGCGGCTGTGGTCGAGCATGTAGGCGTAGTCATCGGCCGTGAGCAGGGTGTTCACCGCCACCGGCACCACGCCGGCATACAGGCAGCCCAGGAAGGCCACGGGCCAGTCGCTGCTGTCGTGCATGAGCAGCAGCACGCGCTCTTCACGGCGCACGCCGGCGCTGGCGAGGGCCGATGCCAGGCGACGGGCGCGGTCTTCGAGCGCGCCGTAAGCCAGGCTGCCGCGGTCGTCGATGTAGGCCGTGCGCTGCGCGCGGTCCCGGTTCAGGTCGAACAGGTGCTGGGCGAAATTGAATCGTGGGGGCAGGCTCATGGTGTTGTCTCCTTGGGGCCTCTCGGGTCGATGCGCGTTGTGTGTCGCGTCTTGTGTGGATGTCAGAGTCCCAGTGCCGCCAGCACGCCAGGGCTGGCCTGCACGGCCGTGCGCTGGTGGTAGAAATCGAGCGCGCGCAGGCCGCCCAGCTCCGCGCCGCCGCCCGCGCGGCCCGGGCCGCCGTGCTGCGACATGGGCATCACGTTGCCGTGGCCGCTGTGCGCCTGCGCCACATCGGGCGTGACCACATGCACGCGGCCATGGCTGGCGGCCACGGCCAGCGCGGTCTGCGCCAGTGCGGTTTCGTCGCTGCCATAGAGCGAGGTGACCAGCGAACCCTGGCCCCGGTGCGTGAGCGCGATGGCATGCGCGCTGTCGCGGTAGGGCAGCAGCGTGGCCACAGGGCCGAAGACCTCCACGTCGTGCACCGCCTGCGCCGCATCGGCATCGCGCGCGCCCAGCAGCACCGGGCCGATGCAGGCGGCGACGGCCGGGTCGGCATCCACCAGCGGCCGGTCGCGCCCATCGTGCAGCACGGCTGTCTGCGCCTGCAGCGCAGCCAGGCCTTCGCGCACGGCAGCCAGCTGGGCCCGGCTGACCAGCGAGCCCATGCGCACGCTGTCGTTGCGCGGGTTGCCCACGCTGATGCCGGCGAGCTTGGCACCAATGGCCTCGGCCGCGGCGTCGTACACCTCGGCCGGCACCAGGATGCGGCGGATCGCCGTGCACTTCTGGCCCGACTTCACCGTCATCTCGCGCACCACCTCGCGCACCAGCAGGTGGAAGGCCTCGCTGCCCGGGACCTCGCCCGGCAGCAGCACGGCGCTGTTGAGGCTGTCGGCCTCGATGTTGGCACGCACCGAGCGCCGGGCTACCGCAGGGTGCGAGCGGATCACGCCGGCCGTCTCGGCCGAGCCCGTGAACGACACCACGTCGAAGGGCTGCAGCTGGTCCATGAGCCCGGCCGAACTGCCGGCGATGACCGACAGCGCGCCCGCAGGCAGCACGCCCGCGTCCACCACGTCCTTGACCATGCGCTGGGTGAGCCAGGCCGTGGCCGTGGCCGGCTTGACGATGACCGGCACGCCCGAGAGCAGGGCCGGTGCAGCCTTTTCCCACAGCCCCCAGGACGGGAAGTTGAAGGCATTGATGAACAGCGCCACACCCTGCGTGGGTACCGAGAGGTGCTGCGACTGGAAGGCCGGGTCCTTGCCCAGCCGGGCCGCATCGCCGTCGCGCAGCGCGCGGGCATCGCCCAGGGCGTCGCCCCATTTGGCGTACTGGCCCAGGGTGAAGATGGCGCCGTCGATGTCCACGCCCGAGTCGTTCTTCACCGTGCCGGCATTGGCCGTGGCGATCTCGTAATAGGCATCGCGGTGGGCCAGCAGCACCTTGACGATGGCGGCCAGCAGCGCCGCGCGCTCGCGGTAGGTCAGCGCGCGCAGCGCCGCACCCCCTTGCTGGCGCGCAAAGCTGAATGCCTCGGCCAGGTCGAGCCCGGTGGCGTCCACGCGCACCAGTTCGTTGCCCAGCACGGGGTCGAACAGCGGCGTGCCGTTGCCAGTGCCTGCCTGCCAGCGGCCGGCAGCGTAGTTGGAGAGAAGTTCGGTCATGGATATATACGGAAGAAGATGGGCGAACGGATTTCAGGTGCGCGTGAACTGGATCTGGCCTTCGGGCAAGAGATAGAGCACCAGCGCGCGGCCCTGGGCTACGGTGGGGCGGTGGGCCGTGCCCGGGCCGTAGACGCACCAGCCCGCAGGCCGGCCATCGAAGGTGGCGGCACTGTCGGCCATGGGCATGATCAGGTCGATCTCGCCGTTCGGGTGCGTGTGGTGCGGGCCGGCCAGGTCCTGCATGTCGACCACGTCCACCGAAAAGCGGTGCAGCGCATCCTCTGCCTTGAACACCCGGCCGTACCGGATGCCGCCACCCTCGCGCTCGCACAGCCAGCCCTCGGCCACGCCGGTGAGGCAGGCGTCGCGCAGCTGCGCATAGGTGGCGCTGCCGGCGCCGTGGGCTGCGTTGAGCCACTGGTCCAGCGCTGCATCGAGCGGCCTGCCTTCGAGCTGCGCGGTGAGGTCGGTCAACAGGGCGTGGAAGGCATCCTTGCTGGAGGGGGCGGTGGCGGGCGTCATCATGGGGCGGGCTTTCAGGGGAAAGGCGGGCTGGGCAGGGCGTCTGTGCGCCGCTTGCCACGAAAAATGATTGCCTTGCATGATCCTGCGACGTGCAGTATCTTGCGTGCAATGGGACGATAAACCTGTGAATGATCTTCGTCAAGCACTATAGTGCATATTTATTGGGGCTGCCGACCGCAGACAATCGGGTGGTGTGAACAAGGACGCGCATGAATGAGCAAGACGACGCAGTGCTGGCCACTGCGCCCACCGACGGCAACGGCGCTGCGGCGCCTGGCGGCGAGGCCCGCAACCCGCTGCTGACGGCGCTGGGCGAGCGCGTGCGCAACCTGCGCGCGCAGCGCGGGCTCACGCGCAAGGCCGTGGCCATTGCAGCCGATGTGTCCGAGCGCCACCTGGCCAACCTGGAGTACGGCACGGGCAATGCCTCCATCCTGGTGCTGCAGCAGGTGGCGGGTGCACTGCACTGCTCGCTGGCCGAGCTGGTGGGTGATGTCACGACCAGCTCGCCCGAGTGGCTGCTGATCCGCGAGCTGCTGGAAAACCGCAGCGAGGCCGACCTGCGCCGCGTGCGCCTGGCGCTGGGCGAACTGCTGGGCACGGCCTCGGTCGACCCGGCCCGGCACAGCCGCATTGCCCTGGTGGGGTTGCGCGGCGCGGGCAAGTCCACGCTGGGCCAAATGCTGGCGGACGACCTGGAGCTGCCCTTCGTGGAGCTGAGCCGCGAGATCGAGAAGCTGGCAGGCTGCAGCGTGCGTGAGATCCACGACCTCTACGGCACCAACGCCTACCGCCGCTACGAGCGCCGCGCGCTCGAGGAAACCATCCAGATCTACAGCGAGGTGGTCATCGCCACCCCGGGCGGCATCGTCTCCGACCCGGCCACCTTCAACGAGCTGCTGGCGCACTGCACCACGGTGTGGCTGCAGGCCGCGCCCGAAGAGCACATGGGCCGTGTGGCCGCGCAGGGCGACACCCGCCCCATGGCCGCCAGCAAGGAGGCCATGGACGACCTGCGCCGCATCCTGAGCGGGCGCGCGGCCTTCTATTCCAAGGCCGACCTCTCGGTGGATACCAGCGGCAAGAGCCTGGCCCAGGCGTTCCAAGGACTGCGCTCGGTGGCCAGACAGTCCATGAGCGCCTCCTGAGCGGCGCTCCCTCCACCGGCGGGCCGTAGCCGCCACACCTTTCGCAACGAAAAAGAGTACTCCAGGCATTGACGCGTCCGTAAACATGCAGCATGATGCATGTCATTGAAATCAAAAGCTGCATTATTTTTCTTGTTCCGAGGTTTGCAGCTGCTACCGGCCCCACAGGAGACATGCCATGACCGCCACCACCACCAGCGCCCCGGCGCGCGTCGACTACCGCACCGAACCCGGCCAGTACCGCCACTGGTCGCTCAGCGTCGAGGGCGCCGTTGCGCGCCTGTCGCTCAACATTGCCGAGGACGGTGGCATCCGCCCCGGCTACAAGCTCAAGCTCAACAGCTATGACCTGGGCGTGGACATCGAGCTCAACGACGCGCTCAACCGCGTGCGCTTCGAGCACCCCGGGGTGCGCAGCGTGGTCGTCACCAGCGGCAAGGACCGCATCTTCTGCTCGGGTGCCAACATCTTCATGCTGGGTGTCTCCAGCCACGCCTGGAAGGTGAACTTCTGCAAGTTCACCAACGAGACGCGCAACGGCATCGAGGATTCGTCGAAGCACTCGGGCCTCAAGTTCCTGGCCGCCGTCAACGGCGCCTGCGCTGGCGGCGGCTACGAGCTGGCCCTGGCCTGCGACGAGATCCTGCTGGTGGACGACCGCTCGTCCGCCGTCTCGCTGCCCGAGGTGCCGCTGCTGGGCGTGCTGCCCGGCACCGGCGGCCTGACCCGCGTGACCGACAAGCGCCACGTGCGCCACGACCTGGCCGACATCTTCTGCACCAGTGTCGAAGGCGTGCGCGGCCAGCGCGCGGTGGAATGGCGCCTGGTGGATGCGGTGGCCAAGCCCGCCCAGTTCGCCGCCGCCGTGCAGGACCGCGCCGTGCAGCTTGCTGCGGGCAGCGACCGCCCGGCCGGTGCCAAGGGCGTGGCCCTGACCCGCCTGGAGCGCGAAGACGGTGTCGACAGCCTGGGCTACTCCCACGTGCAGGTGCAGATCGACCGCGCCAAGCGCACCGCCACCCTCACCGTGAAGGCGCCCAGCGGCGCGCAGCCTGCCGACATCGCCGCCATCGAGGCGGCCGGCACGGCCTGGTGGCCGCTGGCCCTGGCGCGCGAGCTCGACGATGCCATCCTCAACCTGCGCACCAACGAGCTCGACATCGGCACCTGGCTGCTCAAGACCGAGGGCGATGCCAAGGCCGTGCTCGCCTCCGACGCGGTGATGCTGGCCCACCAGGACCACTGGCTGGTGCGCGAGACCATCGGCGCGCTGCGCCGCGCGTTGGCGCGGCTGGACGTGTCCTCGCGCACCTTGTTCGCCGTGGTGCAGGAGGGCTCGTGCTTCGCCGGCACCCTGGCCGAGCTGGCCTTCGCGGCCGACCGCACCTACATGCTGGCCCTGCCCGACGATGCAGAGCGTGCACCCAAGCTCACGCTCAACGAATTCAACTTCGGCTTCTTCCCCATGGTCAACGACCAGAGCCGCCTGCAGCGCCGTTTCTATGAAGAGGCCGCACCGCTGGACGCCGCGCGCGCCGCGGCCGGCAAGCCGCTCGACGCCGACGAGGCCCTGGCCCTGGGCCTCGTGACCGCTGCGCCCGACGACATCGACTGGGACGACGAGTTGCGCATGGCCATCGAAGAGCGCGCCGCCATGTCGCCCGACGCCCTGACCGGCCTGGAAGCCAACCTGCGCTTTGCCAGCAAGGAGAACATGGCCACGCGCATCTTCGGCCGGCTCACCGCCTGGCAGAACTGGATCTTCAACCGACCCAACGCCGTGGGCGACAAGGGCGCGCTCAAGGTCTACGGCACCGGCGAGAAGGCCGGCTTCGACTTGAACCGCGTCTGACCCCGCCGCCCCAACCATCCAAGGAGCAACGATGAGCACGATCAACTACAGCGAGAAGATCCCCAACAACGTCAACCTCGGCGAAGACCGCACCCTGCAGCGCGCGCTCGAAGGCTGGCAGCCCAACTTCATCAACTGGTGGGACGACGTGGGCCCCGAGGGCTCGACCAACCACGAGGTCTACCTGCGCACCGCCGTGAGCGTGGACCCGCAGGGCTGGGCCCAGTTCGGCCACGTGAAGATGCGCGACTACCGCTGGGGCATCTTCCTGAACCCGGGCGATGCCAACCGCGAGATCCACTTCGGCGACCACAAGGGAGAGAAGGCCTGGCAGGACGTGCCCGGCGAGCACCGCGCCAACCTGCGCCGCATCATCGTGACGCAAGGCGACACCGAGCCCGCCTCGGTCGAGCAGCAACGCCACCTGGGCCTCACGGCGCCTAGCATGTACGACCTGCGCAACCTGTTCCAGATCAACGTGGAAGAGGGCCGCCACCTCTGGGCCATGGTCTACCTGCTGCACAAGCACTTCGGCCGCGACGGCCGCGAAGAGGCCGAGGCCCTGCTGCAGCGCACCTCGGGTGACGAGAACAACCCGCGCATTCTGGGGGCCTTCAACGAGGCCACGCCCGACTGGCTGGCGTTCTTCATGTTCACCTACTTCACGGACCGCGATGGCAAGTTCCAGCTTTCGGCCCTGGCCGAAAGCGCGTTCGACCCGCTGGCGCGCACCACCAAGTTCATGCTGACCGAAGAGGCGCACCACATGTTCGTGGGCGAGAGCGGCGTCTCGCGCGTGCTGGCCCGCACTGCCCAGGTGATGAACGAGCTCAAGACCGACGACCCGCAGAAGGTGCGTGCCGCCGGCGCCATCGACCTGGGCACGGTGCAGCGCTACCTGAACTTCCACTACAGCGTCACCATCGACCTCTTCGGTGCCGACCAGTCCAGCAACGCCGCCATCTTCTACAGCTCGGGCCTCAAGGGCCGCTACGAGGAGGGCAAGCGCACCGACGACCACGTGCTCAAGGGCCAGACCTACAAGGTGCTGGAGGTGCGTGACGGCCAGCTCGTCGAGAAGGAAGTCCCCATGCTCAACGCCCTGAACGAGGTGCTGCGCGACGACTTCATCAAGGACTCGGTGGCCGGCGTGGGCCGCTGGAACAAGGTGCTGGAAAAGGCCGGCATCCCCACCCGCCTGGTGGTGCCGCACAAGGCCTTCAACCGCCAGATCGGCGCGCTCGCGGGCATCAAGATGTCGCCCGAAGGCCGCGTGGTCAACGAGATGGAATGGGCCGCCAAGAAGGACGAATGGCTGCCCAGCCCCGAGGACTTCGCCTTCGTCGCATCGCTCATGGGCCGTGTGGTCGAGCCCGGCCAGTTCGCCGGCTGGATCGCGCCGCCGGTGATGGGCATCAACCGCCAGCCGGTCGATTTCGAGTACGTGCGTTTCGGCTGATGGACAAAGAAACGCCCTCGGGGTATGAACGAGGGCAGGGATGAGGGCAGGCCCCACGAAGACCAGACGCCCCATCCCAACCCCCTGGTGGGGGGTGACACAGGAGAACCATATGGACATGGCCGTTGAAGCCGGGGTCATCAAGCAGCATTTGATCGACCCGGAAATCTGCATCCGCTGCAACACCTGCGAGGCGACCTGCCCCGTCAACGCGATCACGCACGATGACAACAACTACGTCGTGCGCGCCGACATCTGCAATGGCTGCATGGCCTGCATCTCGCCGTGCCCAACGGGCTCCATCGACAACTGGCGCACCATGCCGCTGGTGCGCGCCTATTCCATCGAGGAGCAGCTGACCTGGGAGTCGCTGCCCGCCGAACTCTCGCCCGAGGAACTGGCGGCCGCCGGCGTCGATGCCGACACGGCAGAGGCCCCTGCCGCTGCACCCGCCGCCGTGGCCACGGCAGAACCCGGCGTGCAGCCCCAGCCGCCCATGCACCGTGGCGCCACCGTGCCGCCCTGGTCGGCCGCGCACGCCTACACCAACCTCTACCCGCCCAAGGCGCCTACCACGGCCACCGTGGTCGGCAACTTCAACTGCACCGAGGCCGGCTTCGAGAGCGAGACCCACCACGTGGTGCTCGACTTCGGCAGCCTGCCGTTTCCGGTGCTGGAGGGCCAGTCCATCGGCATCATTCCCCCGGGCACCGATGCCCTGGGCAAGCGCCACCATGCGCGCCAGTATTCGATCGCCAGCGCGCGCAACGGCGAGCGGCCGGGCTACAACAACCTGGCGCTCACCGTCAAGCGCGTCACCTCCGACCACGACGGCACCCCGGTGCGCGGCGTGGCATCGAACTACGTCTGCGACCTCCAGGTGGGCGACAAGGTGGAGGTGGTGGGGCCGTTCGGCCACTCCTTCCTGATGCCCAACCACCCCAAGTCGCATGTGGTGATGATCTGCACCGGCACGGGCAGCGCGCCCATGCGCGCCATGACCGAGTGGCGCCGGCGCCTGCGCAAGAGCGGCAAGTTCGAGGGCGGCAAGCTGATGCTGTTCTTTGGCGCGCGCACTCAGCAGGAGTTGCCCTACTTCGGCCCGCTGCAAAGCCTGCCCAAGGACTTCATCGACATCAACCTGGCCTTCTCGCGCACCCCGGGCCAGCCCCGGCGCTATGTGCAGGACCTGATGCGCGAGCGCGCACCCGACCTGGCCGGGCTGCTGCGCGACGGCAACAGCCACTTCTATGTCTGCGGCCTCAAGAGCATGGAAGAGGGCGTGGTGCTCGCCCTGCGCGACGTGGCGGCCGATGCGGGCCTGGACTGGGAGGCCCTGGCGGCCACCCTGGCGCGCGAAGGGCGCCTGCATCTGGAGACGTACTAGCCACCCGTCAAGCTGGCCAGGCCTTCCTGCTTGACCAGCTCCTCGTACCACTGCTGGTAGCCTGCGCTGCTCGGGTGCAGGCCGTCGGCCGCATGCAGCTCGTCGGCACGTTGCACGAACGGGTCCTGTGCGCGCGGCTTGAGCAGGCGCACATAGCGCACGCCGCTGTCGAGGGCCACGGTCTGCGCGGTGGCATGCAGCCGCTTGGAGCGGCTTTCCATGAACCATGACACCGGCGGCACGAACAGGGGCGCATGGCCGACGTTGCCGCAGGGCATTAGCACCACCTGCCTGCCGCGCGCCTTGGCCGTGCGGATGGCCTGCTCCATGTGGCCGTGCAGCTGCTGTTCCGACGTCAACCGGATCACGTCATTGCCACCGGCGAGCACCAGCACCAGGTCGTAGCCCGTGCCGGCACGCTCGAGCTGGCCCTGCACGTCCTCGAACTTGGCGCCATTGGAGGCCAGGTTGTCGATCTGCCAGCGCGGGTGGGCCATGCCGATGCGCCCGGCCAGGCTGTCCTCGGGGCGCGCTGCGCCGGTGCCCACGGCCGTGCTGTCGCCGACCACGAGGATGCGCCGCTCGGGCTGGGCCGGTTGGGCGGTGTAGGGGCGCGAGGCCTTGGCCAGGTCCGAGGCCGTCATCAGGCGCCAGGGCGCGCAGCCCGTGAGCAGCAAGGCGCCTGCCGCGATGGCGGCCAAGGTCCACCAGCGGGGGCGCAGGGCGTGAAGGGGGGGCTGGCGGGCAGGGGTGGGCATGGGGCGATGGTGCAGGGCGACACAGGTCGATACTGCAGAGTACGCGCCGAAACCGGCGCTGGATGTCGGCTGCCTCAATGCCTGCGCGTAGGACGCGGGGCCACGCCGGTCCGCTCCTGCGCGCGGGGCCTATTTCTTGAACACCACGGCCTCCAGCCCCATGCGCTGGATGGCCTGCGCGGCCGTGTCGGCCTCGGCCTTGGAGTCGAAGGGGCCCACGCGCACGCGGATGCGGGTGCCCTTGGCGCTTTCCAGCGGCTGGCGGAAGGCCGGCAGGCCTTCGTTGAGCAGGCGCGACTGCGTCTTGCGCGCATTGGCCTCTTCGGCGAACAGGCCGACGTTGATGTAGAAGCCCGGTGCGCTGCCCACCATGGTGAGTTCGGGGTCGCTGGCCGCCGACGCAGGCGGCCGCGACGGTGCAGGGGGGGATGCCTTGCTGGCGGCCTTGCCCGCGGCAGCGGGCGTCGCGGGTTTGGACGCCGGGGTGGCCGGGTTGCCGGCCTTGGCCTTGGTGCCCGCAGCCGATGTGGCAGCTGCGGGCGCTTGAGCGGCCGACGGTGCCGGTTTGCTGGTGGGGGCGGCCGGTGCCATCGCCTTGGGGGCGGAAGCGGTAGCCGTGATCGGTGGCGCAGGTTTGGCTGCCGGCAGGGCCGGTGGCACGGGCGGCGCAGCGGCCGCGGGGCTGCTGGCCGGCTGGCGGCGTGATGCCGCGGCGGGCGCGGCCACGGGGGCGGGTGCGGACGCCACGGCCGCGGGCGCAGAAGCTTCCTGCGCGCTGGCGGGGGCAGCGGCGCTGGGCGGTGCCACTGCTTCCGGTGGGGCGGGCGGCGCAGAGGCAGCGCTGCGCAGCACCGACACGGCGGCCAGCCCGGAGGTGGGGTTGGAAGCCGGGGCGGCAGGGGCAGAAGGAGCCGAGGTGGTCGAGGCGGCAGCCCTGGCAGGCTCCGCCGCGCCACCCGGCGGGAACAGCATGTAGGCCAGCAGGGCCGTCGCCACCACGACCACATGCCCGATGACCACGCTGCTCAGCCGCTGGCGCGAACTGGCCTGGCGCTCCAGCAGCGCGGCGGCCTCGGGCACGGTGCGCGAGGCCGACAGGGCGCGCGCAATGCGCTTGCGGATCTCGGTGTGCAGCACGGCGTTGGCGAACAGCCCGGGCAGCGCGCAACTGAACAACGCGATGGCCGCCAGGATGCCCCACTCCACCGGTTGGGGCCAGTTCAGGAACTGCCGGCCCAGGCCGAACACCAGCAGCGCCAGGCCCTCGGCCGCGGCCACGTAGACCAGGGCCGCACCCCAGAGCTGGCGAAACACCAGCCAGCTCAGCGTGAACAGCGCCGCCGGCCAGTTCCAGGTGGTGGTGGTGCGCCCCGCATCGTCGAAGCGCGCAAAGATGGGCAGGTAGTGCTCGGTATTCACCGGGCCCAGGGCCACGCGGTACAGCGCCGTCATGGCGTTGTCCGACGGAGAGTCCAGCGACATGGGTGCGATGGCGTTGGCAGGGTCCAGTGTCAAGGGCATGCCCGATTCTGGCATGGGCCATGGCCCCTGTAAAAGAGGGAAGTGGCCGCCAGATTGGCGGTTCAAAGGTCGATCAGGCGCCACCCCTGACCATGGACATGACCTTGGCTGCATCCAGGGTCGCCGCCTTTTCGCGGATCTGCGGCAGGTACTGGGCCTGCAGGTCCTTGGCCGGGCCGAGCATGCTCTGGAAGCTCTCGCGCAGCACGGCCGTGCTCATCACCCGGTCGCCTGCGTAGTAGCGCCTGGCTACCTGGCCCAGGGCGTAGGTGGTGGCGAACGAAAAGGCCATGCCCGTGGCTGCCTGGCCGATGCCGCCGATGGTGCGGCCCGCCACCTTGCCCAGCAGGCCGCCGAGCAGCTTGCGACCGAACTGCTCGATGTACTGCGAGGCCATGCCCACGCCGGCCGCCGCGATGAAATCCTTGATGTGGCCCTGGTCCAGTTCCACGCCATGGGCCTTGCCGACGGCGTAGACCATCTTGACCTGCATGGGGATGATGGCCATCGACGCCCAGGACTGCGGCAGCAGCTCCAGCGCGCCGCACAGCAGCGCGTAGTTCAGGATGCTCTTGTCCAGTTCGGCGTCGGATACCTGCGCTGCAGCGCCGCGCACGGGCAGGGCCGCCGCGGCCGCCGTGCCCACGGCCACGGGCGCCAGGCCGCGCGCGATGGGGGCAGCGCGCTCGGCCACTTCCACGAGGGCATCGGCCTGCTGCTCGAAGGCCGCGGTGTCGCCGTCACCGAGCTGCAGCCAGCCCTTGAGCTGCGCCAGGAAGGCGCGCTCGGCCTCTGTCTGGCGCCCGTCCACGTCGCAGACGCAGACCGCCATTTCGTAGGCCAGCTGGCGCAGGCCCGGCTCGGTCAGCGCCGCCGCGGCGGCCTGGGCGCTGGTGCGCTGCAGCAGCACGTCCTGGACCAGGCGCGGCAGGTCGATGGCCGGCGCGTCCTGCGCCAGCGACTGGGCGATGCGCCGGATCTCCTCGCGCTCGCTGTCGCCCTTGTGGCCATCGGCGAAGGCGGCGAACAGGGCGATGGTGAGGATGGATTGCTGCTGGTCGATTTGCATGGTGGCGTGGCTCCTGAGGAAGCCATGGGTGGCAGGACAGGGGTGCAGTGTGGCAAACCCGGGCTTTTCCATCACTGCGGTGGGGGCTTGCAGGGGCTCCAATGGCCGTACCGCTGCAAGGACGCGCCAATCGTCCTAGGATATTGGCCAACCTATCTGACCTTCTGGTGACCGCATGACCACAGCCCTCAAGATCGATTTCGTCTCCGACGTCTCCTGCCCCTGGTGCATCATCGGCCTCAAGTCGCTGGAGCAGGCGGCCGAGCGCCTCAAGGGCGACGTTGCGCTCGACCTGCACTTCCAGCCTTTCGAGCTCAACCCCCAGATGGCCCCCGAAGGCCAGGACATCGCCGAGCACCTGCACGAGAAGTACGGCGCCACGCCCGAGCAGAGCCAGAAGAACCGCGACGCCATCGCCGCGCGCGGTGCGGCCCTGGGCTTCACCTTCAACATGGCGCAGCGCAGCCGCATCTACAACACTTTCGACGCCCACCGCCTGCTGCACTGGGCCGAGGAAGAGGGCGACAAGCAGCCCGCGCTCAAGCACGCACTGTTCAAGGCCTACTTCACCGACGGCCAGAGCCCCGGCGACCACGAGGTGCTGGCCCGCGTTGCCGCGGGGGTGGGGCTCGACGAGGCCGAGGCCCGCGCCGTGCTGGCATCGGACCGGTACGCTGACGCCGTGCGCGAGCGCGAGCAGTTCTACCTGCAGCAGGGCATCCACTCGGTGCCGGCCATCATCATCAACGACCGCCACCTGATCTCGGGCGGCCAGCCGCCCGAAGTCTTCGAGCAGGCCCTGCGCCAGATCGCATCCGGAAAAGCATGAAGAAAGGGCGCCGCGGCGCCCTTTGTTGATTTACTTCAGTGGAATCGGCATCGCCCGGTCCACCGGCACGGCCGTCACGCTGTTCTGCGGCGAGCCGTCCACCAGCTTTTCGGAGTAGGTCAGGTAGACCAGCGTGTTGCGCGCCGGGTCCACCATGCGCACCACGCGCAGGCGCTTGAACAGGATCGACAGGCGTTCGCTGAACACCTCCTCCTGCTTGCGCAGCGGCGCAGGGAAGCTCACCGGCCCGGTCTGGCGGCAGGCGATCGAGGCTTCGGAGCGGTCTTCCGCCAAGCCCAGCGATCCCTTGATGCCGCCCGTGCGGGCGCGCGAGACATAGCAGGTCACGCCCGCCACGGCCGGGTCGTCGTAGGCCTCGACGATGATGTCGTGGTCACGGCCCAGCAGCTTGAAGGCCGTGTCCACCGTGCCGATCTTGTCGGGCGCGGCGCTGGCGGCGCCCGCCAGCAGCGTGAAGGCGGCCAGGGTCGCCATGCGCAGTGCAGCGCGCGTCATGCCGTGGTCCCAGCTTCAGCGCAGCGCTTGGCCAGGTGGGCCAGGGCTTCCTCGACCTGGTCGACCAGCACCAGGCACAGGTCGCCCGGCTGCAGGCGGGAAAGGGCCGTGTCGATGGCGATGAACTCGCCGCGGATCTCTTCCACGTGCGTGGTGCGTGCCGCGCCGGCCAGGCCTTCGCGCAGCAGGGCCATCACCTCGCCGTCGCCACGGCCGCGCTGGGCCGCATCCTGGTACAGGATCACGTCGTCGAACGCGCCACCCAGGATCACGGTCTGCTCGCGGATGTCCTCGTCGCGCCGGTCACCGGCACCGCTGATGACCACGCTGCGGCGCTTGCCGGGCAGGGCGTCCACGGCAGCCACCAGGGCACGCATGGCGTCGGGGTTGTGACCGTAGTCGGCGATCACCGTGGCGCCGTTGTGGTCCATGATGTTGAAGCGCCCCGGTGCGTTGTCGCTGTCGTTCACGAAGCCCGACAGGCCGCGGCGGATGGTCTGCCATGGCAGGCCGGCACCCCAGGCGGCGGCCACCGAGGCCATGACGTTCTCAACCTGGAAGCCGATGCGGCCATTGCGCGTGATGGGCACGTCGCGCAGGTGGATGGTCTCGCGCCACGAGCCTTCGGAGGCGACGATGGAGTCGCCGTCCACGTACACCGTGCGGTTGCCCTGGGCGCGGTGCGTGGCCATCACGGGGTGGTGGCGGTCGCTCGCGAAGTAGATGATCTTGCCCGGGCAGGCCGGAGCCATGGCCGCCACGATGGGGTCGGCGGCGTTGAGCACGCCATAGCCATCGGGTGCCACGTTCTGCACGATCACGCGCTTGAGCACGGCCAGGTCTTCCACCGTGGTGATGTAGTTCAGGCCCAGGTGGTCGCCCGCGCCGATGTTGGTGACCACGGCCACCTGGCAGCGGTCGAAGCCCAGGCCCTCGCGCAGGATGCCGCCGCGCGCGGTCTCGAACACGGCCGCGTCCACCTCGGGGTGCAGCAGCACGTTGCGTGCGCTCTTCGGGCCGCTGCAGTCGCCGCTGTCGATCTGGCGGCCATTGACGTACACGCCATCGGTGTTGGTCATGCCCACGCGCAGGCCCTGGGCCGTGAACAGGTGGGCGATCAGGCGCGCCGTGGTGGTCTTGCCGTTGGTGCCGGTCACGGCAACCGTGGGGATGCGGCCGTCATCGCCATGGGCATAGAGCTTGTCCACCATGGCCTGGCCCACGTTGCGCGGCTTGCCGTACGAGGGCGCCAGGTGCATGCGCAGGCCGGGTGCGGCGTTCACTTCCACGAAGCCGCCGCCTTGCTCCTCCAGCGGGCGCAGCACGGTCTCTGCCACCATGTCCACGCCGCAGATGTGCAGGCCCACCATCTGGGCCGCGGCAATGGCGCGGGCGGCCACTTCGGGGTGCACGTCGTCGGTCACGTCGGTGGCGGTGCCGCCGGTGGACAGGTTGGCGTTGTTGCGCAGGATCACGCGCTGGCCCTTGGGCGGCACGGAATCGGGCGTCAGGTCCTGGGCCGCCAGGCGGGCCACGGCGATGTCGTCCAGGCGGATCTTGGTCAACGAGGTGGCATGGCCCTCGCCGCGGCGCGGGTCGAGGTTGACCTGCTCGACCAGTTCGCGCACGGTGTGCTGGCCGTCGCCCAGCACCTGGGGCGGCTCGCGGCGCGCTGCGGCCACGAGCTGGTCGCCCACCACCAGCAGGCGGAAGTCGTGGCCGGGCAGGAAGCGCTCGACCATCACCGTGCCGTACTCGGCCGCGTTGCGGTAGGCGGCATCGAGCTGGGCGCGGTCGGTGATGTTCACCGTGACGCCCTTGCCCTGGTTGCCGTCCTGGGGCTTGACCACCACGGGCAGGCCCACCTTCTGCGCCACTTCCCAGGCCTCGTCGATGCTCTCGACGGGCTTGCCCAGCGGCACGGGCACGCCGGCCGCATGCAGCAGGCGCTTGGTCAGGTCCTTGTCCTGGCCGATGGATTCGGCCACGGCGCTGGTGGAGTCCACCTCGGCGGCCTGGATGCGGCGCTGCTTGGAGCCCCAGCCGAACTGCACCAGGCTGCCCCGCGTGAGGCGCCGGTAGGGGATGCCGCGGGCCACGGCCGCGTCCACGATGGATCCTGTGCTCGGGCCCAGGCGCTCGTCCTCGTCGAGCTCGCGCAGGTCGGCAACGGCCTTTTCTGCGTCGAAGCTGCCCTGGCCCAGTGCGGCCTGGATCAGCTGCTGCGCGTCCTCGAAGGCCTTGCGGCCCACGGCCTCTTCGCTGTACTCCACCACCACCTGGTAGACGCCGGCGTCGGTGGTGGCCGTGGTGCGCGCGAAGGTCACGCGGCAGCCGGCCTGGGCCTGCAGGGCCAGGGCGGCAGTCTGCAGCACATGGGCCAGCGAGATGTCGCCGTCGCCGCCCTCGGGGTGCAGCGCGCCGATGGCGGGGAACAAGGCGCG
This sequence comes from Acidovorax sp. CF316, assembly GCF_000276605.1. Lineage (GTDB taxonomy): Bacteria > Pseudomonadota > Gammaproteobacteria > Burkholderiales > Burkholderiaceae_C > Acidovorax. Next base: position 25,924 of record NZ_AKJX01000242.1, read on the forward strand.
CAGGCGCGCCTCGAACCCGTCCATCTGGCGGATGGCACGTTCGTTCTCATTGCAGGCCACGACGGCCTCGATGGCCATGTGGCGGCTCCACAGGTTGGGGCCGCGCAGGGCCCGGGTGCGGGATACATCCATGGAAAAGTCTCTTTCTCTGTGTCCATCGGGGCGGGCAGGCCCCGGAGTCATCGCAATGTTCGGTCTTTGGGGGCTCAAGTCCTCAACCCGGGCGGGGGCGGCAGGTCCGGCTCGAAGGTCTTGACGCCCGCGCCGATCAGGTCGGGGGCAATGTCCAGGGCCCAGGCGGCGCCCACGGCGGCCAGCAGGGCCTCGGTGTCGGGCACCACGGCATTGCGGCCGAAGGTCAGCTCGGCCAGCGTGCCCAGCACATGCTCGGCGCTGCCGGTGGCCAGCACCACGCGGCCGTTCTTGACGAGCACGGCACGTCCGTTGTCCTTGGCGCGGTGTTCGGTGATCGCGGGCAGTGCGGGGTCCTGCGCGTACAGCACCACGTCGCCATCGCACAGGCGGGCCAGGTCGACCACCTGCTCCTCGGCGGCGTTGAGCACGGCGGCACCGTCGGCGAGCACCACGTCCACCTGGGTGCGCAGCACCTTGGTCATCTGGTCCTGCTCGTGCACGTCGAACTCGGCCAGGGTGGCCACACCGTCCATGTCGGTCACCACGCCCACCTTGCAGCGGTCGTAGGCCAGGCCGTCGCGCAGGATGGTGCGGGCGTCGTTCTCGATCACGGCGGCCTGCACCATCTGGTTCATCAGCAGGCGGTGGGCGGCCTCCCAGTGGGCGCTGTCGGTGGCGTCCACGTGGCGGCGGTCCAGGAACAGGCCATCGCGGCAGGCCACGCCCGTGTGGCGGCCGCTCAGGTGCAGCAGCCAGGCCACGAGGCGGGAGATGGTGGCGGTGTTGCGCGTGCCGGCCACGCCCACCACGGGGATGCGGCCGGCCGTGCCCTCGGCATGGTCTTCGGTCGGGAACAGGTGCTCCACGATGGCCTGGCCCACGGGGCGCGGGGCTCCCACGGCGGGCTTCAGGTGCATCAGCAGGCCGGGGCCGGCGTTGACCTCGACGATGGCGCCACCCTGCGTGTGCAGCGGCTTGGAGATATCGAGCGCCACCATGTCGATGCCCGCGATATCCAGGCCCACCACCTTGGCAGCGAGCTGGGCGATGTAGGCGACCTCGGGGTGCACGTCGTCCGTGCAGTCCACGGCCACGTTGCCGTTGCGCTGCACGACGATGGTCCGGCCGGCGGCAGGCACGGAGTCGGCATCGAGGTCCTGGCGCTTGAGCTCCAGTTGCACCTTGGTGTCGGTGGCCAGGTCGATGATCTCGAGCGGGTATTCCTCCTCGTAGCCGCGGCGAGGGTCGGAGTTGAGCTGGCTGTCGATCAGCTCCTTCACCGTGGAGCGGCCGTTGCCGGTGATGCTGACCACCTCGCCGCGCGCGGCGGCAACCACCTTGCCGCCCACCACCAGCAGGCGGTGCTCGTCGCCGGGGATGAAGCTCTCGACCATCACGTCGCTGCCCTCGGGGTAGGCCACATGGTAGGCCGCCTCGATGTCTGCCTGCTTGCGCAGGTCCAGGGTCACGCCGCGGCCATGGTTGCCGTCCGAGGGCTTGACCACCACGGGCAGGCCGATGTCCTGCGCTGCTTCCCAGGCTTCCTCGGGGCTGTTGACCACCTGGCCTTCGGGGATGGGCACGCCGCAGGCCTTGAGGAGGCCCTTGGTCAGGTCCTTGTCGCTGGCGATGCCTTCGGCGATGGCGCTGGTGAATTCGGTCTCGGCGGTCCAGATGCGGCGCTGGCTGGCGCCGTAGCCCAGTTGCACCAGGTTGCCGTCGTTCAGGCGGATGTGGGGGATGCTGCGGTCGGTGGCGGCCGTGACGATGCAGGCCGTGCTGGGGCCCAGGTACTGGTCGTCCACCTCGGTGCGCACGCGCGCCACGGCGGCGGCCACGTCGAAAGGCTCGTCGTTGATGGCTGACATCAGCAGGCGGTGGCCCTGGGCCAGGGCCACGCGGGCCACCTGCTCGTCACGCGCCCGGAACACCATGCGGTACACGCCGCGCTGCGAGGTGCTGCGCGTCTGGCCGAAGCCCGTGGGCATGCCGGCCAGGTTGAGCAGTTCGATCACGATGTGCTCCAGCACATGGCCGCACCAGGTGCCTTCCTCCAGGCGCTGCAGGAAGCCGCCGCGCTCGCCCACGCCGCAGTGGTGCTCGATCAGGGCCGGCAGCCAGGCCGTCAGGCGCTCATTGAGGCCGGGCAGGGTGTGCGAGGGATGGTCTTCCAGCACACCCAGGTCCAGCCAGACTTCCAGCACGGGCCGGTAGGTCCAGATGTTGGGTCCACGCAGGTAGTTGATGCGAAGCAGTTGGATGTCGTTGAATTTCGCCATGGGTTGCAGCGGGTAGGGGTTCCGGCCTTTCGGGGCTATGCGGGGGAGGACAACGAGAATATGGGGGAACATTGTGCTCCACTCGGATGGCAGCATTGGCTGTCAGCCAGGGAGCCGTCGCAGACGTTACAGGTGGATGCCTTGGCGTCCTTGCGTGCAGTATCGGGGAGAATTCGCGCTGTGGCGCAATCGGTGACCGCTGGCTGCCAGGGGCGCAAATACCAATCCAACATGCAACATCACCATTCTGTGGACGCCTCCGGTGTCTTTTCCGGCCCCCTGGGGGCCGATCTGCGGGCCATGCTCGCTTCCCAAGAGAACGTGCTGGCCACGTTACAGGTTGACCTGAGCGGCGAACTGCGTTTCGCCACGGGCTGGGTGGTGGTGACTTCCGAGCGCCTGCTGGCCTGCGATCCTGGCACCAGCGCCTGGCGCGCATGGCCGCGGGCCCCGGGCCTGGCGCTGCGCATGCACGACCACGGCGGCATCGGGGCGCTGGAGCTGCACGATGCCGATGCGCGGCTGGCGCTGTGGCGCTTCACCCTGGGCCAGCATGCCCAGGCGCTGCGCCTGGTGCAGCGCTTCGAGCAGCCCGCCGGCGCCGCGCAGGCGGACGAGGCCACCTGCCCCCAGTGCCACGCCCCCCTGCCGCCCGATACCGAGGAGTGCCCCGCCTGCGCACGCGCCCAGCCGCCGCAGACCTCTACCTGGGTGCTGCTGCGCCTGTGGCGCTTTGCCCGGCCCTACCGCAAGCAACTGGCCGCGGGCTTCTGCCTGACGCTGGCCTCCACGGCGGCCACGCTGGTGCCGCCCTACCTGACCATCCCGCTGATGGACGACATCCTGATCCCGTTCCAGAACGGGCAGAAGATCGAGCCCGGCCTGGTGCTGCTGTACCTCAGCGGCCTGCTGGCGTCGGCCCTGGCGGCCTGGGGCCTGTCCTGGGCGCGCACCTACATCCTGGCGCTGGTGTCCGAGCGCATCGGCGCCGACCTGCGCACCACCACCTACGAGCACCTGCTGCGCCTGTCGCTCGACTACTTCGGCGGCAAGCGCACTGGCGACCTCATGGCGCGCATCGGCTCGGAGACGGACCGCATCAACGTTTTCCTTTCGTTGCATGCCCTGGACTTCGTGACCGATGTGCTCATGATCATGATGACGGCGGCCATCCTGTTCTCCATCAACCCCTGGCTGGCCCTGGTCACGCTGGTGCCGCTGCCCTTCATCGCCTGGATGATCCACACCGTGCGCGACCGCCTGCGCACCGGCTTCGAGAAGATCGACCGCGTCTGGTCCGAGGTCACCAACGTGCTGGCCGATACCATCCCCGGTATCCGCGTGGTCAAGGCCTTCGCCCAGGAAAAGCGCGAGGCCCAGCGCTTTCGAGATGCCAACCAGCACAACCTGGAGGTCAACGACAAGCTCAACAAGACCTGGTCGCTGTTCACCCCCACGGTGTCGCTGCTCACCGAGATCGGCCTGCTCGTGGTCTGGGCCTTCGGCATCTGGCTGGTCTCGCGCAACCAGATCACGGTGGGTGTGCTCACCGCCTTCATCGCCTACATCGGGCGCTTCTACAGCCGGCTCGATTCCATGAGCCGCATCGTCTCGGTCACGCAGAAGGCCGCCGCCGGCGCCAAGCGCATCTTCGACATCCTGGACCACGTGAGCAACGTGCCCGACCCGGCCCAGCCGGTCCAGGTGGACAAGGTGCAGGGCGCCATCGCCATGCGCAACGTGGGCTTCCGCTACGGCAGCCGCGCAGTGATCAAGGGCCTGGACCTGGATATCCGCCCCGGCGAGATGATCGGCCTGGTGGGCCACAGCGGCTCGGGCAAGAGCACCCTGGTGAACCTGATCAGCCGCTTCTACGACGTGAGCGACGGCTCCATCCAGGTCGATGGCGTGGACATCCGCCGCTTCGCCGTGGCCGACTACCGGCGCCACATCGGCCTGGTGCTGCAGGAACCCTTCCTGTTCTTCGGCACCATTGCCGAGAACATCGCCTATGGCAAGCCCGAGGCCACGCGCGAGGAGATCGTCGCGGCGGCCCGCGCAGCGCATGCGCATGAATTCATCCTGCGCCTGCCGCACGGCTATGACTCGCTGGTGGGCGAGCGCGGTCAGGGCCTGTCGGGCGGCGAGCGCCAGCGCATCAGCATCGCGCGCGCGCTCCTGATCGACCCGCGCATCCTGATCCTGGACGAGGCCACCTCGGCGGTGGACACCGAGACCGAGAAGGAAATCCAGAAGGCCCTGGACAACCTGGTGCAGGGCCGCACCACGATCGCCATCGCCCACCGCTTGTCCACCCTGCGCAAGGCCGACCGCCTGGTGGTGATGGACCGCGGCGAGGTGGTGGAGGTGGGGCCGCACGACGAGCTCATGGAGAAACAGGGCGCCTACTGGCGGCTGTACGAAGCCCAGGCCCGCCGTGCCGAAGAGGACGCCCAGGCCGCCGGCGTGATCATCGACAGCAGCCTGCTGCACCCGGCCCACCCTGCGGGCAGCGCCTGAGCGCCACCCTTCGACGGACAACGACACCGCCATGACCGACCTGACGACCCCTTCCCCGACCCGCCCGCTGCAGCTGCACCGCAATCCGCACGGGCGCCTGGTGCTGACCCAGCCCGACGGCACCGTGCACGAGGGCGTGGTGCCCGTGCGCGCCTTTCCCATCGCCGCCCCGGCCGAAGGCCTGTCCCTGGTGGGCAGCGACGGCCACGAGCTGGTGTGGCTGGACCGCCTCGACCAGCTGCCCCCGGCCGGGCGCACCCTGGTCGAAGAGGAGCTGGCGGTGCGGGAGTTTGTGCCCACTATCGAAAAAATTACTGCCGTATCGAGTTTTTCGACCCCCAGCACCTGGGATGTGGAGACCGACCGGGGCCTTGCGCGCCTGGTGCTCAAGGCCGAGGAAGACATCCGCCGGCTCGGCGGGCGCACCCGGCTACTGATTGCTGCCGGCGAGGGCGTGCAGTTCAAGGTGCCCGACACCACTCTGCTCGATCGCCAGTCGCGCCGCTTCCTCGAGCGCTTTCTCTGAGAACCTGTTTACGGTCTCGCAGGGGATCGCGTTGGAGCGCAATCGGGATGAGTGGATGCTTCGGATGCGCCGCATGGGCTCGTGCCCATGCAAGCAGCCGGGGCG
>NZ_AKJX01000243.1 GCF_000276605.1 Acidovorax sp. CF316
AAAGAGAAAGTTCCTGCGCCGCCGGGCGCACATCCCGGCCCCCGCCCCTTGCAAAGGCATGCAGCACCCAATTACCCAGTCCAGCCCCAGCCCCCAATGCGAGAATCCACCCACTCCCTCCCTGGCAAGCCCCCAATTCCCCCCATGCAACTTGCATCCCTCCCCCCATCCGCACCCACCACCCTCCTGCACCGCACCGCAGCAACCCTGGCCCTGCTGATCACCATGGCCATCGCCCTGGCGGGCCTGACCCAACCAGCCCACGCCGCACCCCCCAAGGCCTACAACAAGGCGGGCGTGAGCTTTCAGCACCCCGCCGACTGGAAAGTCGCGCTCGACGAGGTGGAGCCCAATGGCGCCGGCATGCGCAGCATCGACCTCGAAGGACCCGAGGACGCGAGCATCCACCTGATGCTCATCCCCTTCATGACGGGCCAGAACATCGAGACCCTGGCCACGCGCGCCGCCGAACACCGTGCAGAGATGGACAAGGGCCAGGCCGCGCTGGAAGGGCCAGACAAGATCACCCCCACGGGCATGACCTCCAGCACCATCACCCGGCGCGTAGGCGGCAAGGACATCAAGGGCGTGCTGCAGCGCTTTGGCTACGTCTCGGAGGGCGTCGCCATCCAGCTCGAATCGCGCTTTTTCGCCATCGATGCAGGCAACGGCAGCAGCGTCAACATCATGACCCAGTCGCTGGCCGAGGACGCCAAACTCATGGAAACCGCCCTGGGCCGGGTGATGGACACGCTGCGCTACCGCGCCAAGCGTTGACGGGGCCCGGCCGCTGCCGCGCACCCGAACCTCTCTTCCTTCTTGTACCGACCGAACCACCCACCTACGCACCATGCCCCAAGCCCCGACGCCCCTTCACGCCACCCTCGCCCTGGCCACACGCCGCCGCTTCCACGCTGCGGCCGCCGCCGCCCTGGGCCTGCTGCTTGCCGCCAGCCTGGTCCAGCCCGCGCTGGCCGCGCCCAATGTCACCTACACCAAGGACGGTGTGAGCTTCGAGCACCCCGCCGGCTGGAAGGTGACCGAGGACTCGGTCGCGCAGGACGAGACCCGCCTGCGCAGCATCGACCTCGAAGGACCCGACGATGCCGTCGTCACCCTGCTGTTCAGCCCCTTCCTCAAGGCACAGAGCATCGAGGCCTTCGCCGCCACCACGGCCAAGAACCGCGCCGAATCCGCCAAAAGCAGCAGCGCAGTCGCCCAGCAACTGCAGTTCGGCCCCTCCACCACGGCGCCCATCACCCGCAACGTGGCGGGCCAGGAGAACAAGGGCGTCTCGCAGCGCTTCGTGATCAGCATGCTGGGGCAGAAGCTGCCGCACGAGGCGCGCTTCTTCAAGGCCGACCTGGGCGGGACCACCGCCATCATCATGACCCAGGTCGCCACCGAATACGCCAAAGCCACTGAGGCCGGCTTCGCGCTGGCGCTCGACACGCTGCGCTACAGCGGCAAGCGCTGACCGAGCGCCGCACGGCGGCAGTCACCCCTTCATTCCCACAGGCGGCAGGCGCAGTTCAAACCGCTTCGTGGAAATACGCGCGCCCCGCAAAGGTGCGCTGCAAGGCGGCTCGCAACGCCTGGAACTGCGGCTCGGCCAGGTCAAAGCGCACCTCGATCCGGCCATCGTTGTCCATCTCCTGCGCGGCGTGCCCGTCCATCTGCACGTCCACGCGGTCGCGGTGCAGGGTGAAGGACACGATGTGGCCGTACCAGGACCAGCCCTGGCCGCAGTACTCGATGTAGGGCTGGTCCATGCCCAATGCGATGTCCTGGGCGTCGTACTCGTCCAGGTGCTGCAGCATCAGGTAATAGTCCTCGTCCTCGATGGACGGCGCCCCGAGCGTCACGATGAGCAGCCCATCGTCGTCCTCGGCGGCAGACACTGCATTGGCGACAAAGCCTACCGGCATCAGCACTCCTCCTGTTGTCTGGCCGCACAGCGCAGCGGCCACAGCGAGCCACTAGGTGCCGGGTCATTGCAGGCGTCCACTATATCCCTCGGTGTGGCAGCCCGTCAGCCAATCAGCCAGCCGGTCGCCACCCAGGCCTAACGCCCCTCCATTCCCTCCACCGCCACCTGCAGCAGGTGCGGCGCAATGTAGCGGCGGTGCGTGCGCTCGATGAGCGCCATGTACCAGCGGCCGAAAGCATTGCGGCAGGCCACACGGGTGGCCAGCGAGTACTCCACGCGGCCATCGTCCAGGCAGCGCACGCCCACGCACGAGCGGAACGCGAGGTGCCGGTCGTCCGCTCCCAGCAGCACCTGCGCGCTGCGCCCGTCGGCCGCCACCTGGCTGGCATGCACGGGGTAGCGGCCGGCAAACAGCGGGCTGCCATCAGGCATAGCCTGCCCTGCCGAGGGCGGCTGCAGCGAGGACACCGGGCAGGCCAGCGGTGACCGGCGCAGCCCAAGCGGGCGCACGATCACGTTACGCACTGCCATCATGCGCGTGACGCCCGGGTGCCGGTTCGCAAGGAAGCTGCCCAGCAGGCTGGCCAGCAGGGCATCAGCGTCCGGCGCAGTACCTGCCTGGCGCGCGGCCACCAGCGTGAAGCGGTCCTCGTGGTGCAGCGTACGGCCTGCCAGCGCCTGGCGCAGCAGGCTATCGGCCGGCAGGCCTTGCTGCTCCTGCACACGGCTGGGCCGCAGCTCGCTCACATAGCCACCGCCCTGCAGGGGCGCCAACGCATGCCCCACTCTGCCTGCCAGCGCGCGGTAGTGTCCGCACGCAGCCGCCAGCCACCCGCCCGGCCGCTCGCCGAGCGAGAGCACCGTGGTGGGAACCTGCTGCGCCCGCACCGGCGCGCTGGCCAAGAGGGCCTGCACGGCACCAGGCAGCAGCTCGGTCAACGAAGGGATGTCGCCCTGGTCCTGCAGCACCTTGCTGCGCAGCGCTGCGCTGAGCTCGCCGCCCAGCTCATTGGTGTGGGTGGACAGGGCAAAGAACGCCGGGTGCCCCGCGCCCTGCACGCGCGGCACGAACTGGTGCCAGTTCTCGCCCGAAAAGCGCACGGTGAACAGGCAGTCCGGCGGCACATCGACATGGCGCAGCGCCCGCACGAAGGCCGCCGGGTCACGCGTGATCTCTTCGGGCGTGGCACTGGAAAAGCGCAACTGTGCCCCCGCACTGCCCGACACTGCCGTGAACACCCGATGCCCCGCATGCCGGTGGAACGGGTGCCCGCCCTGCCCCACGCCAAAGCTGTACAGCGCCGTCGCATCGCCCTTGGCAAAGTCGCTGCCACCCAGCTTGGCCGAGGGCTCGTCCAGCGCGTCGATGAAGCGCCCATGCTGCTCCTGGCGCGCCATCATGCCGCGGCACAGGCCCGTGCCCACGCCCCGGCCCAGGCGGGCCAACAAGGTCACCTCGATGGGCAAGGCCCCCGGCCGCGTGGGCAACGCCACAAACGGAAAGGTCGCCGTCCCGCGCGTCAGCCGCAATGCCGGCCGGGCAAGGCCCAGGGTGGCGGTGGTAGTGCCGCTGTTGGCGGTGGTGCTGTTCATGCTCCGGCTCTCTTTTTCTTGGCTGTCGTGCCTGGTTGTTCTGGGGTGTTCGTCGAATTGCGCGGTTGGTGGAAAGCATGCCGGCAGATTTATTTTATTTAGTTAATTACCTAATTGCAACCTTAACAAATGGACTGTGCCATGACACAGCGATCCAGGTTGGTCAAGACTGTGCTTAACATTAGTTCAGCTTTATCTTGACTAAGTTTAGAAATTACTAAACAATGGACCCCATGGCAACCCCGGCGCACAGCGACGCCAACCGACCCCACCGTCCGCACGCGCCAGGGGTTGCCGCCCTTTTTCAGTCCTTTGCTTTCACGCTGGCGGCCCACGTGCTCACCAGCAAGCCACCAGGAGCCCCCATGCACCACCATGCCGCCCCGCCGTTGTTGTTGTTGACATTGCCACCGCCACCAGGCCCCCTGCACTTCGCAGCCACCGGTGCTGCCAACGCGGCCACGCTCGCGCAACCGGGCTCGGCGTCCTGGCCGCCGCTGAAACCGCGTGCGCTGCCGGACAGCCCGCCCGCGGCGCAGCCGTCCGTGCTGGACCGCTTTTGCCGCAGTGCCAACGACCCCGTGCGCGACGCCAGCCACCACCACGAGGCCCGCGCGGCCGAGTCCGACGCTCAGTACGCCGCCGAGGACGCCGCCCACCGCGACACCTTGGCCCTGGCGCGCGGCGGCGACTATGCGCGCCTGCTGTCCGCCATGGACTACCGCGACAACGACACCCGCGCCATGCACGCCCTGGTCACCTGCGCCCAGCAGGGCCACGCGCTCGCGCGCGAGGCCGTCGAGGTGCTGGCCCGTACCTGGGCCGAGACGCATACCGAGGCAGTGTGATGGGACAAGGACTGCAGGACATTGGCGAGCACACCGTGCCGCCTCCAGCGCGCGGGGCGCACCGGCTGATTGGCCCCATCGCCACCACCGCACTGGGGGCCCTGGCCATCCTCGGCACCCTGCTGTGGGCCATGCACGAGGATGCGCAGCACGGGCTGCGGCGCGAGGCCATGGCGCAGCAGCAGCAGCAGCAGCAGCAGCAGCAGCAGCAAGCCCGTGCACAACCGCCCAGCGCAGAGCAGCGCCGCCACGTGGCCGCACAGTTCGTGTGCGGGCATGGGGTGGCGTACCAGTGGGTGAATGCGAACACGGTGGAGTGCCTGCGCGAGAGGGACGCGCAGGTGGCCATCACGGGCCGGTGAGGCCGCCCTGGTCGGCCTGATCGGCCTGGTCTTCAGTTCGCCCCGGGCCTGTCCAGCAGCGTGCCGTTGATCGCCACCATCTTCCACGACAGCAGGCCATAGCGGCGAAACACGAAGCCCACCTCGCGCCCCTCCGGGCTGACATGCACGGTCGAGTAGTTCTGGTAGTCCACCTGGAAGCGCGGCTTGCCGGCCTGGGCCCCCTGGTTGTTGTTGCCGCCGCCACCCGAGGGGGTGGGCGAAGGTACCGGGCGTGCGGTATCGCCGCGCTGCTGCAACAGCTTCACCACGCCCGATGGCGAGACCATGGCATCGACGGCCTGGTTGAGCATGCCTTTCACAAAGGTCTGCGCCAGGCCGGCGAACGGGTTGTCGTCCGGCACGCCGCGGGTCTTCATCTCGGCGTCCATGCGGGCACTCAGCAGCTCCTTGACCGAATCGCGCAGCAGCACGAAGTCCACGTACTCGGACACCCGGGCAGCGTCCTTGTCGCGCACGGCGTTGGACAGGGAGTGCAGGGCCCAGTAGGGGGAGGCGTAGAGCGTTGCGCCGGCGGCGATGGCGATGCCGGCCAGGGCGATGGGGACGAGCCGTTTGTTCTTTGGGGTGTTGTCCGCGGTGTAGGTCGTGGTGGTCATGTGCAGTATTCCCTCCCGTGTTGTGTTGTAGGTCCTTGGCTTCAACGCGGTGAGGAGGTTGGGGGTTTACGAGTTTTTGGTTTGGATGCCCGGTGCTTCTTTGTAAGCCGCATGCCTCTGTTGAGGGCGGAGGCCGGGGTGTGCGCCCGGCGTGGCCGTTTTGACAGCATGCCTCTGCTGAGGGCGGAGGCCGGGTCTCGGCCCGGCGGCCGAGGTACCTTTCTTTGCTTCGCCAAAGAAACGTACCCCA
>NZ_AKJX01000244.1 GCF_000276605.1 Acidovorax sp. CF316
AAGGGGCAGCCGCCGTCAAACGCATGCCCCTGGCGGCGATGCGCGCCGACGCCGAGAGCCGCGTGCTCACGCGCGACTTCGAGGGCGCGCTGCGCGCCAAGATCGCCCGGGGCCATGCCGCCGTGATCGCCGAGGTCAAGAAGGCCAGCCCGAGCAAGGGCGTGCTGCGCGCCGATTTCATCCCGGCCGACATCGCGCAGAGCTATGCCGACGGCGACGGCACGGTGAGCGCGGCCTGCCTTTCGGTGCTGACCGACAAGCAGTTCTTCCAGGGCAGCGTGGACTACCTCAAGCAGGCGCGTGCCAGCTGCCAGCTGCCGGTGCTGCGCAAGGACTTCATGGTCGACGCCTACCAGATCTACGAATCGCGGGCCATGGGCGCCGATGCCATTTTGCTGATCGCGGCCAGCCTGGACGATGCGCAGATGGCCGACTTCGAGGCCATCGCCCGCAGCCTGGACATGGCGGTGCTGGTGGAAGTGCACGACGCGGCCGAACTGGATCGCGCCCTCAAGCTCAAGACGCGGCTGGTGGGCATCAACAACCGCAACCTGCGCACCTTCGAGGTGTCGCTGCAGACCACGCTCGACCTGCAGAAGAACGTGCCGGCCGACCGCCTGTTGGTCACCGAGTCCGGCATTCTCTCGCCGGCCGACGTGAAGACCATGCGCGATGCGGGCGTGAACGCCTTCCTCGTGGGCGAGGCCTTCATGCGAGCGCCGGAACCCGGCGAGGCGCTGGCCAAGCTGTTCGGCTGATCCCACGCCAGCCGCCCATGACCGACGTCACCCAACTGCAAAGCGCCGATCCGACCGATTGGCCCGTGGCGCCCGGCTGGCAGTCGCTGGTCGATGCCTTCTTTGCCGGCGCGCGCGGAAGGGCGCTGCTGGCCTACCTGCAACAGCGCCTGGAGGCGGGCGCCGCCATCTTCCCGCCCAAGCCGCTGCGTGCGCTGGAGCTGACCCCGCCCGAGCAGGTGCGCGTGGTCATCCTCGGCCAGGACCCGTACCACGGGCGTGGCCAGGCCGAGGGCCTGGCGTTCTCGGTGGCGCCGGGGGTGCAACTGCCGCCCTCGCTGCGCAACATTTTCAAGGAGATGCAGCGCGACCTGGGCACCGCCTTTCCTGCCTGGCCCGAGCCGGGCGGCAGCCTGGTGAAATGGGCGAAGAACGGCGTGCTGCTGCTCAACACCGGCCTCACGGTCGAAGAAGGCCAGGCCGCCAGCCACTCCGGCAAGGGCTGGGAGGAGTTGACCGACGCCGTGATCCGCCACGTGGCCGAGGGCGGGCGCCCGGTGGTGTTCATGCTCTGGGGCTCGCATGCCCAGTCCAAGCGCGCATGGATCCCGGCCGACCGCGGACACCTGGTGCTGACCTCCAACCACCCTTCGCCGCTGTCGGCGCTGCGCCCCCCCGTGCCCTTCATCGGCAACGGCCACTTCGGCAAGGCGCGGGAATTTCGCCAACAGCACGAAGAGCGGGGCTGACGCCCCCTACCAGGGGCCGGGCAGCCTTGCCTTGAGCAAGTCCAGAAAGGCCTGGGCGGCCATGGGCAGGCTGCGGCCTGCGAGGGTCTGCAGTTCCAGGTCGCGCAGGTCCATGCCCTGGTCGCTGATGGGCAGGGCTACGATGGCACCGGCGGCCACCAGATGGCGCGCCGCGATCTCGCTGGACACCGACAGCCCACCCCCGTTCGCGACGAAGTTGAGCATGGTCTTGGCGTGGTTGCTCACCAGCACCGGCGCGAGCTGCAGCCCCTGGCGGCTGCAGACGATGTCGATCATCTGGCGGATGGTGGTCTCGGGCGGCGGCAGGGCCAGCGGGTACTGCCCCATGCGGGCCAGGGTCACGCTCGCCGCAGCGGCCAGGGGGTGGCCGGGTGGCACCAGGGCCAGCACCGGCGCCGTCTGGCGGTACGACACCTCGATGTCCTTGTGCGGTGCGCGGCTGAAGCACAGGCCGATGTCCGCCGCACCGCTGCGCACCGCATCGGGCACCTGGGCCGTGGGCAGGGACTGCACCTCGAACTGGATGCCGGTGTGCGTGCGCTGGAACTCCACGCACAGCCGCGGCACCAGTTCGTTGGCAAACGCATCCGAGGTGGCCAGGCGCACCTGGCCCGCGCGCAGGCCCTGCAGCGCGCCGATCTCGCCGAGCGCCCGTTCGGCGTCGAGCACCGTGCGGCGCGCATGCGTGGCCAGGATCTCGCCGGCCGCCGTGAGTACCATGCCGCGCGGGTGGCGCTCGAACAGTGGCGTGCCCAGCTGCGCTTCGAGCCCGGCGATCTGCCGGCTCAGGGCCGAGGCGGCCACGTGCAGCCGCGCCGAGGCCTCGGTCAGCGAGCCGCTTTGCGCCACTTCGAGGAAGTAGCGCAGGGCGGTGTCTTGCAGGAGTTGGGCACGCATGGGGTGGGTCGTGGTGAGGTTTGCCGTAGATCATCTCAAAAAGCGGGCCACTTTGCCGTGGCGGCAAAGCTGTTTGCTGATTTGGTGGTGGTCATACGACTGCCATGTTCCTAAGATGAAGCCCATGGCGGCGCACGCCCGCGGGTTTCCAGCGGCATGGTGCGCCTGCCCGTTCCTGTTCCCGTCTTTACTGGAGTGCTTCGTATGCGTCTTTTGTCCTGGGGCCAAAGCGTGCTCGGCCTGGCCTGTCTGGTGGCGGTGTGTGCTTGCGCGCACGCGCAGTCCAACTGGCCCGACCGCCCGGTGCGGGTGATCGTGCCCTTCCCGGCCAGCGGTGCCACCGACCTCGTGGCCCGCGTGGTCGCGCAGCGCGTGGCGCAGGACCTGGGCCAGCAGATGGTGGTGGACAACCGCCCCGGCGCGGGCGGCACCATCGGTTCGGCCGAAGCCGCCAAGGCGCAGCCCGACGGCTACACGCTGCTGCTCACCACGAGCAGCACCCACGCCATCTCGCCGCACCTGATGCCACGCCTGGCCTACGACGCGCGCAAGGACTTCACGCCCGTCGCCCACCTGGCCGACGCGCCCAGCGTGCTGCTGGTGACCAACTCGCTGCCGGTGAAGACCGTGGGCGAGCTCATCACCTACGCCAAGACCCACCCCGGCAAGCTCAACTACGCCACCAGCGGCAATGGCACCATCGTGCACCTGAACGCCGCGGCCTTCAGCGCCCAGGCCGGCGTGGAGATGACGCATGTGCCCTACAAGGGCACGGCCCTGGCCATCCCCGACCTCGTGGCCGGGCAGACGCATGTGCTGTTCGACTCCCTGCCCACCGGCATGCCGCACGTCAAGAACGGCCGCCTGCGCGCCCTGGCCGTGACCAGCGAAAAGCGCAGCGCGCTCGCACCCGAACTGCCCACCATGGCCGAGTCGGGCCTGCCCGGCTATTCGTCCGTGACCTGGTTCGGCGTCTACCTGCCGGCCGGTGCCAAGCCGGAGCTGGTGGACCGCGTGCACAAGGCCTTCGCCAAGGCCATGCAGTCGGCCGAAGTGGCCGAAGGCCTGGCCAAGCTCGGCGTGGAACCCGCCGCGCCCAGCACGCCCGCCAAGTTCGCGGCCATGGTGCAGGCCGACAGCGCCCGCTGGGCCACGGTGATCCGCCAGCACAAGATTTCTTTGGAGTGAGCTATCCGATGACTGCACCCACCACGGGCCTGGACTGGGCTCTTCCCTACGCATCGAACCGCAGCGCGGTGATGGGCCGCAACGTGGTCTCCACCTCGCAGCCCCTGGCCGCGCAGGCGGGCCTGCGCATGCTGCTGGCCGGCGGCAATGCCGTGGACGCGGCCATCGCTGCCGCCATGGCGCTGACCGTGGTCGAGCCCACAGGCTGCGGCCTGGGCAGCGACGGCTTCGCCATCGTCTGGGACGGCAAGGAGCTGCACGGCCTGAATGCCTCGGGCCGCTCGCCCGCCGCCTGGAACCCTGCCTACTTCGCCGAGCGCGGCGGTCTGCCCGAGACAGGCTGGAATGCCGTCACCGTGCCCGGTGCGGTATCCGCCTGGGTGGCACTGTCCAAGCGCATGGGCAAGCTGCCTTTCGCCAAGCTGGCCGAGCCCGCCATCGACTACGCGCGCAACGGTTTCCCCGTCTCGCCCACCATCGCCCGCCTGTGGGCCCTGGGGGCCGCCAAGCTCGGTGCCCAGCCGGGCTTTGCCGAGTGCTTCATGCCCGGCGGCCGTGCGCCGCGCGCGGGTGAGATCTTCCGCAGCGAGGCCCATGCGCGCACGCTGGAGCTGATCGCCCAGACCGAGGGCGAAGCCTTCTACCGTGGCGAGCTCGCACGCCAGATGGTGGCGCACGCCCGCACCAACGGCGGCGCCATGACCGAGGACGACCTCGCCTCGCACCAGGCCGACTGGGTGGGCACCGTGAGCCAGCGCTTCGGTGATTCGGTGGTCCACGAGATCCCGCCCAATGGCCAGGGCATCGCCACGCTGATGGCACTGGGCATGCTCGAATCCCATGGCATCGGCGGCCAGCCGCTGGACCATGTGGACACGGTGCACGCCAGCATCGAGGCCATGAAGCTCGCGCTGGCCGACCTGCACGAGTACAACGCCGACATCGACGCCATGCAGAAGGTGACGCCGCGCGATCTGCTCGACGAGGCTTATCTCCAGCAGCGTGCGCAACTGATCGACGCCGCCCAGGCCGGCGACCCCGGACACGGCACGCCGCGCCCCGGTGGCACGGTGTACCTCGCGGCCGCCGATGCCTCGGGCATGATGGTCTCCTTCATCCAGTCCAACTACATGGGCTTCGGCTCGGGCGTGGTCGTGCCGGGCACCGGCATCAGCCTGCAGAACCGGGGCCACGGCTTCACCCTGGAGCCCGGCCATGCCAACGAGGTGGGCCCGCGCAAGCGCCCCTCGCACACCATCATTCCGGCGTTTGCCATGCATGCCGACGGCACGCCGCAGATGGCCTTCGGCGTGATGGGCGGCCCCATGCAGTCGCAGGGCCACCTGCAGATGGCCCTGCGCGTGCTGCGCTACGGCCAGAACCCCCAGGCCGCGGCCGACGCGCCGCGCTGGCGCGTGACGGGCGGCAAGGGCGTGGCGGTGGAACCAGCCTTCGACCCCGCTGTGGTCGCTGCGCTGCGCGCGCGTGGCCACGAGGTCACGGTGGAAGAGGGCAACGGCGTCTTCGCCTTCGGTGGCGCCCAGCTCGTACTGCGCCAGGGCGAGAGCTACGTGGCGGGCTCCGATCCGCGCAAGGACGGGCACGCGGTCGCGTTCTGACCCCCACCGCGCCCCGGCCTGCACCCAGGGCGGGGTGATTGCCTCGATGGATTTCTGTATGGCAGAATATTGTTATTGTTTTACAGAAAACATGAGGCAATTCCCATGGCATCCATCCAGAGCCCGGCGTTTCGGCGCCTGTCGCGCGGGCTGCACGCGCTGACCCTGCTGTGCGCCCTGGCCGGGGTGTGCTTTTCCGTGGCCCGCTGGCTGCTTTTGGGCCGGGGCGAGCCCGGCGGTCTGGCGCAGATGCTGCTGCCCGCGCAGGCGCTGCAGGTGGGCATCGGCGCCCCGGTGCAGATCGACGCGGCCTGGCGCCTCGTGGGCCTGGCCATCGAGTGCCTTCCGACCGCCGCCATGCTGTTCACCGTCTGGTGCCTGCACCGCATCTGCAGCGCCTTCCTGCGCGGCGAGGTGTTCGGGCCGGCGGTGGTGCGCGGCTTTCGCGGCGTGGGCTGGGGCTTCATCGCCATGTTCGCGGCCTCGCTGGTGCACGGCGCGGCGGTGACCGCGCTGCTGTCCTGGCTGGCCTCGGGCCAGCGTGGCGGGCAGGTGGCGCTGTCGGTGGGTTCGTTCGAGATGAGCGTGCTGATCGTGGGCCTCATGATGCTGCTGCTGGCCCATGTGATGGCCGAAGGGCAGCGACTGCAGGAGGAATCGAGTGCTTTCGTCTGACCGCGCCGTGATCGGTCTGTCCCATTCCCGAGGCATGCGCCAGAAAGGTGGCCATGCCCATCGTCGTCACGCTCGATAAAATGCTGGTGCGCCGCAAGGTGAAGTCGCGCGACCTGGCGGCGCACGTGGGCATCACCGAGGCCAACCTCTCGCTGCTCAAGAGCGGCAAGGTCAAGGGCGTACGCTTCGAGACGCTGGCCGCCATCTGCGACTACCTGCAATGCCAGCCGGGTGACCTGCTGGCCTGGGTGGCGCAGGAGGGTGGCGCCGTGGACGATGGGCCCCCCTGACGGCCGCCGCCCGGGCCGCTGGCGCCTGGGGGGCGCCGTAGCGGCCTCGCTGCTGCTGCACGCGGTGCTGCTGTGGCGGCTGGTGCTGCCGGCATCGGCCGTGCGGGCGCCCGAGGCGCCTGCCCGGCAGGTGATGGAGATCCTGTGGATCACGGCCGCGCAGACCGCGGCAACCCCACCCCGAACGCCCCCGCCGGAGCCGGTGGCGGCGCAGCGTCCCCGGGCCGCCGAAGCCCAGGCCGGGCCGGTGCGCGAGGCCCGCGGTGTGCGCTCGGCTGCCGCGGTCCTGGCCGGACCGCAAGACACCGGCCCCCGCGGGG
>NZ_AKJX01000245.1 GCF_000276605.1 Acidovorax sp. CF316
CAGCGGCAGGCCCGCCGCGCGCTGCGTGAGCTGGCCATAGCGCAGCTGGCGGCCGGTGGCCGGGTGGCGCACGGTGCCGGCCTGTGCCGTGCATTCTGCCGCTGGCACCCCCCATTCCTGCGCGGCGGCGCTGACGAGCATCATGCGTGCCGTTGCGCCAGCGGTGCGCATGGGTTCCCAGGCGCCCATGATGGAGTTCGAGCCACCGGTGATCTGTGCGCCACCCGCCCGGGGGTTGCCGTAGCGCGCCGCGTCGGCCGGGGCATGGGCCAGCTCGACGCTGGCCAGCGGGACTTCCAGCTCTTCGGCGATGAGCATGGCCAGTGCGGTGTAGATGCCCTGGCCCATCTCGACACGGGCCATGGTCAGGGTGATGGTGTCATCGGTGCCGATGCGGATGAAGGCATTGGGCTCGAACGACGATGGCCCTGGTGCGGCATGCGCCAGCGGGCCCAGGCCCTCGCGCACGGCGACGCCGATCGCCAAGGCGCTGCCCGCTGCCAGGAACACCCGGCGCGATAGCTTGGGCGCGGGGGCATCGGTGTCTGCCTGGCCGTGGTCCACGGCAACGCCGTGCGATTGCCTGGTGGGAAACAGTGCGCTGATCATGCCTTGACCCCTGACTTGGCGTCTGTACCCGCCGCGCGATGGACGGCCACGCGGATGCGCGAGTAGGTGCCGCAGCGGCAGATGTTGCCGGACATCGCTGCGTCGATCTCTTCGTCGTTGGGCTTTGGTGTCTGGTTCAGCAGTGCGCAGGCCGACATGATCTGCCCCGACTGGCAGTATCCGCACTGGACCACGGCCTCATCGAGCCACGCCTTCTGCACCTTGCGGCCCGTGGGCGTGTCGCCGATCGCCTCGATGGTGGTGACCCGCTTGCCCGCTGCTGCAGACACCGGCGTCTGGCAGGAGCGCACCGCCACGCCATCGAGGTGCACCGTGCAGGCGCCGCACAGCGCCAGGCCGCAACCAAACTTGGTGCCGGTGAGGCCCACCACGTCCCGCAGGGCCCACAGCAAGGGCATGTCCTGCGGCAGGTCCAGTTCCACGGGGCGGCCATTGAGTTCGAATGTCTGCATGGCTCACTCCACCGCGATGGCGTCGACTTCGATCAACCAGTCCGGGTGCACCAGGCCTACCTGAACCACCGACATCGCCACCTTGTGCACACCCAGGTACCTTTGGCGGATCTCGGCGCCCAGGCGCCAGTCGTCGTGGTTCGCCAGCCAGATGGTCAGCTTGGCCAGGTTCCTGCGACCCATGCCTGCCGCCGCCAGGGTGGCATCGATGTTGGCCCACACCCGGTTGGCCTGGGCTTCGAAGGTCTTGGCCAGGCTGCCGTCCGGCTCCAGGCCCATGGTGCCGCTGATGAACAGCAGGCGCTTGGCTGCGGTCGCCTCGATGGCCTGGGCATAAGGCCCGATGGGGGCGTAAATGTCCGGTGGTGTATGCGCTATCAACATGGCGTCATGGCTTTTCGCTGTGGGAATACGGCCTATTAGAGGAGGAAAAATCCCCGCCAGCGATGCCTGTTGCTTATCTCATGCCATCCACTTTTCGCATGGGTGGGTTGGTACAGGTCGGGTGGCTGCTATACCGCTCCAAACGCCTGCCGGTAGCGTGCCGGCGTCATGCCCACCTGGCGCGCGAACTCGCGCGTGAAGTGGGGCTGGTCGGCAAAGCCGCAGGCGAAACCGATCTCGGCGATGCCATGGGGCGTGTCCAGCAGCCACTGCGCGGCGGCCCGGGTGCGGGCCTCGGTGGCGATGCTGCGGCAGCTCAGGCCGTGCGCGGCCAGGTGGCGTTGCAGGGTGCGGCTGGCCTGGCCCTGCGACCGGGCCAGTGCGTGCACCGGGTGCTCGCCCGCCGGATCGTGCAGCACACGGCGCGCGATCTGGTGCGCCAGCGGCGGCCAGGGCAGGGCGTCGCACAGCGCGGCCTGCGGGTTCGCGCCTGCCGGGGTGGGTGGCACATGGCTCTCGGCGGCGGGTTGCCAGTGCAAGGTCCAATGGCTGGCCTGGCCCCGGGCCATGGCGATGGCCAACAGGGCCGCCTGTTCGGGGCCGGCGGCCAGCGGCAGTGCGGGGCTGCCATCGCCCAGGCCCAGCTGGACGGCCAGGCCTGCGGTGCCCAATGCCTCGCAACTGCCCAGCAGCACACCCAGCACAGCCAGGCTCTCGGGCGGCAGCGGTGCACCCCCTTTGCCGGGGCGTGCATGGTGGTGCAGGCCGATGCGGCCCGGGTCCTGCGACAGAAGGCTCACCTGGTGGCCCGAATGCACGTAGCGCTCCAGCCGCTGCCAGCGGGCCAGCAGGCCGGGGATGTCGCCCGCGCCGAGCAGGGCCCGGTGCACGGGGTCGCCCTGCAGCCAGTGCACCTGGCGCGCCAGGTTCAGCAGCAGCGCCGGGCCGCCTTGCGCCAGCACGGCCTGCACCACGCTGCGCTTGCAGTCCAGCGGCACATGGCTGCCGGCCAGGGCGGCGGGCGCGGGCAGGCCGGCCGGCAGCGCCAGGCCCTGCGCGGCCATGGCGCGCACCAGCAGGCGGACCATGGCGGCGCTGGCGAAATCGTTGTGCTCGTCGTCCTGCATGCCGGGCATTGTGAAGGCCTCAGCCCTTCAACGCCTGCAAGACGTCGGTGCTGCGCACCGGAAAGCGCGTGAAGCGGTGGCCCGTGGCGTCGCGCAGCGCGTTGGCAATGGCGCCCGCGCCGGCCACCATGGCGGTCTCGCCCGCGCCGGTGGGCGGTGCGCCGCTCTCGACCAGGTGCACATGCAGCGGCGGTACATCGCCCATGCGCGGCAGCGCATAGTCGGCAAAGGTGGCGGCGGCCACGCGCGATGCGGCCACCGGCATCTCCTCGTGCAGCACCATGCCCAGGCACCAGACCAGGTTGCCCTCGGTCTGGGCGCGCACGCCGTCGGGCTGCAGGACCAGGCCGCAGTCGTGGGCGCACCCGATCGCCGTCACGCGCACCTGGCCGCTGGCGCGGTCCACCGCCACGTCGGCCACGGCGGCGGCATAGCTCACGCCCTTGTAGATACCGCCCGCGATACCGCGCCCGCGCAAGGTGGTGGCGTCGCTGGTGGGGCGGTTTTTCCAATGCGCCTCGCGCGCCACGCGCTCGAAGGCGGCGGCCAGGCGCTTGTCTGTGGTGTGGGCCAGGCGCCAGGCCAGCGGGTCGGCGCGGGCCTGGCGCGCGCATTCGTCCATGGCGCTTTCCACCACCAGGGTGTTGGGGCCCGCGCCCAGGCCGCGCCAGGGGCCGGTGTGCACCGGCAGGCGCTGGGCCGTGAACTCGGTGCGCTGCTGCGGCACGGCATAGGCCAGCTGCGAGCCGCGTGCCACGCCGCTGTCGCCCGCGAAGTCGGCCAGGGCCTGCATCCACGGCGGCATGGCCGCGGGGGTGAAGAGGATGTGGCTGCTGGCGAACGCATGCCACCAGTGCGTGACACGGCCCTGGCGCACGCGCGCCCGCACCCGGTGGCTCGACGGCGGGCGCTGGAAGCCCTGGGCAAACTCCTGCGCGCGGCTCCAGTGCACCTTGACAGGCGCACCCACGGCCTGGGCGAGCACGGCCGCCTCGAGCTCCACCGTGCACAGCGTGCGCCCGCCAAAGCCGCCGCCCACGCGGCAGGCCTGCACCTCGATGCGCTCGGCATCGAGCGCCAGATGGCGCGCCAGCACGTCGCGCACATAGAACAGGTCCTGCGTGCCGGCCCAGACGCGCAGCACGGGTTCGTTCTTCTGTGCCTGGGGGCTCCAGGCCGCGGTGGCGCTGCGCGGCTCGATGGGCGCGTGCGCTGCCAGGGGGATGTCCATGCGCAGGTCGATGCTCCAGGCCTCGCCCTCGGGCATGGTGTCGCCGCGCGGCACATGGCGCAGGGCGCCCCGCGCCAGGTGCCGGTCGATGTCGATGCGTGTGGCAATGGCTTCTGCCTCGAAGCCACCGCCTTCATCGACCTGCCACTGCACGGCCAGCGCGGCCTCGATGCGGTCCAGCGCCGACGGGCTGCGCGCCACGATGCCCACGCCCAGGCTGTTCATCTGCAGCAGCAGCGGGCTGCGCACCACGGCGATGCAGGCCGGGTCGGCGCGCGCTGCGGCCTCGTCCATCGCGCCGGGGCGTGCGTCCAGCTCGGCCGACACCGGCGCGCGCAGCACGCGGCCATAGAGCATGCCGGGCAGGCGCGTGTCGCCTGCGAACAGCGGCTGGCCGGTGACGATGGCGTGCAGTTGCCCGGGCGCTGCCTGCTGCTCCATGGGCCGTGCCGCCAGCGCCTGGAAGCTGCGCAGCGCGCTGGCCGGCAGCGGCTGGGCTGGCAGGGTGCTGTTGCCTGCCGCAGTGGCAACGCCGCTGGCCAGTGCCTCGCGCAGGGTGGCGCAGGCTTGGGCCAGGGGCAGGGCAAAGTCCTGCACGCTGGCGCTGCCCACGGTGGCGCGCACGCGCGCGATGTCGCCGGTGCCGGGCAGGCGCAGTTGCACGGCCTGGGGCGCCACGCCCAGCTCGGCCGCGGCCAGGGCCTGCAGCGCGGTGCTGATCTGCTGGCCCATCTCGGTGCAGGGCATCCACAGGGTGTAGCGGCCATCGGCATCGTGGCGTATCCAGCCCTGGGCGTTTTCGGTGGTCGGGGTGGGGCGCTTGGGGATCACGGGCACCAGCGAGCAGCCGGCGCTGAAGACCACGGTGATGCTGGCCAGCCCCGCGCCGGCCAGCAGGTGGCGGCGCTTCATCATCATGCTGGCGCTCCCCCGCTTTGGTGGGCTGCCTGGTGGATGGCGGCCCGTATGCGCCGCTGTGTGCCGCAGCGGCACAGGTGGCCGGCCATGGCCGCGTCGATCTGCGCGTCATCGGGCCGGGGCGTGGCGCGCAGCAGCGCCACGGCACCCATGATCTGGCCGCTCTGGCAGTAGCCGCACTGGGGTACCTTGTGCGCCACCCAGGCCTGCTGCACGGGGTGCAGTTTGCCGTCTGCACTGGCCAGGCCTTCGATGGTGGTGATGGACCGGCCTTGCAGGGCCTCTGCCGTGAGCAGGCAGGCGCGCGCGGCCTCGCCATCCACGAGCACCGTGCAGGCGCCGCACAGGCCTACGCCGCAGCCGAAGCGGGTGCCGACGAGGCCGGCGGTTTCGCGCAGGATCCAGAGGAGGGGTTCTTGTCCCCAGCCAGTGGGGACTGGGTGGGTTTGTCCGTTGATGGTGAGGTGCATGGCGTGTCTCGGGGCCTTTGCTGTGGGTGTGGGGGGAGTGTCTGGGGCGTGGGGGTGGGGTGTCTTGAAGAATTGCGCCAGTTGTTTGCTGGTTGGTTGTGGTGGTTTCGGTTGTTGTGTTGAGGGCGGGGGCCGGGATGTGCGCCCGGCGGCGC
>NZ_AKJX01000246.1 GCF_000276605.1 Acidovorax sp. CF316
GGGGGAGCCACTGGCGGTTCAGGTCTTCGTCGGTGAAGCGCGAGGCGTCGTGGCTTTGCGGGTCGAAGCGGTCGAAGGCGCTGAGGTTGCAAAAGGCCAGCGTGAGCTTGCCGCGCGCAGGGCGCAGCCCGGCTTCCAGCAGGCCCTTGAGCGCCCAGGCACCGCACAGCTCGTTGCCGTGCACCAGGGCACTGACCATCACGTGGCGGCCGGGCACGCCCGAATCGAAGTGCCAGACACCTTCGGTGCCGGTATTGCCCGCGCGCCAGGCGCCGATGTCGGGCGCGGGCAGTTCGAAGACCAGGGGCTGGGATGTCGTCGCTGCAGTCATGCCGGTCATTCCTCGATCTTGGCGAACTCGACGATCTTCTTGTACTTGGCCACCTCGGCGGCCAGGTACTGGTCCATGTTCACCGTGGTAGCCGCCACGGTGGAGCCACTGGCCTCCATTTTCTTGCGGAAGTCGGGTGACTGCAGCGTGTCGTTGAGCGCCTTCTTGATCTTGTCGAACACGGGCTTGGGCAGGTTGGCCGGGCCCAGCAGGGCGAACCAGACACCGATGTCCACGTTCTTGAACTGCGGCGACTCGGCCAGGGCCGGGATGTCCGGGGTCGTGGACGAGCGCTTGGCCTCGGTGGTGCCCAGCGCGACGACCTTTCCGCTCTTGATGTGGGGCAGGCCACTGGAGAGCACGAACACCCCGAATTCGAGGTTGTTGCCCAGCAGGTCGTTGGTGAGCGGCGCCACGCCGCGGTAGGGGATGTGGGTCATGAACAGCTTGCCCTGCTCCTTGACCATCTCGCCGGCCAGGTGCAGCGAGGTGCCCACGCCCGAGCTACCGTAGCTGTACTTGCCGGGGTTCTTGGCCACCTTCTGCGTGAACTCGGCCAGGTTCTTCACGCCCGCGCCTGGGGACGCGACCAGCACCAGGGGCTGCGAGGCCACGAGGCCGATGGCCGTGAAGTCCTTGACGTCGTACTTGACCTTCTTGGTCACGAGCTTGTTGATCGCGATCTCGTTGCTCGCCCCGACCAGCAGGGTGTAGCCATCGGGTGCGGCACTGGCCACCTTCTGGGCGCCGATGGCGCCGCCCGCGCCGCCGATGTTCTCGATCACCACCGGCACGCCGAGCTTGGCGCCCAGCTCCTGCGCCACCGCCCGCCCCGTCAGGTCGGTGCTGCCGCCGGGCGGATAGCCGACGACGATGGTGATGGGCTTTGCGGGATAGGTGTCTTGCGCGAAGGCCGGGGCTGCGGCGAAGCAGGAGGCCAGGGCGCACAGCAGTGCGGTGCGGCGCGCGAAGTGGGCGGATTTTTTCACAATGGAACTCCTCATCGGGTGGGGTCAGGGCTTGGTATGTAAGCCATTGTGAGAATGCCGACCGATCCCATTGGTGCTGAAATGGCACCAGGATGTGCCGTTTTGGTTCGCCTTGGCACGCGCTCAGCGCTGTGCAAACGCCTGCCAGAACGCCTCGGCCAGGGGGGGCAGCCGGCGCTTGGGCCGGTACAGGCGCACATCGAAGCGCACCTCCATGCGCGCATCGCCCGCGAGCGCCAGGCGCTGCGCCTTGCAGTCGGCATGCACCAGGGACCACGGCAGCCACGCCACGCCCACCCCGCGCAGCGCGTACTCGTACAGAGCATCGGGCGAATCGCATTCCACCACCCGCTGCAGCCGCGGTGCATGTGGGTGGTTGGCCAGGTGGTCCTCCACCAGGCGGCCCAATGCCAGCTGGGGTGCATAGGCCAGGTAGGCCGCCGCGGCACCGTCGGGGCCGAAGCGGTGCTGCGGCTGGCCCTGTGCGGTGGCGCGCGACACAGGCACCAGCCGGTCGCTGGCCACGGTCACGTGGCTGAACTGCCGGGCATCGAGCCGCACGGCCAGGGCGGTGTGGTGGTAGACCAGCGAGAAATCGGCCTCGCTGCGCTCGAGCTGGGCCACGGTCTCGGCCAGGGAGCCGGTGCGGATACACAGCTCACTGGCATGCAATGCGCGCGGCAGCCGCACCAGCCAGTCGGCCAGCAGGGTGCGCGCCAGGGTACGGCCCGTGACGATGGTCACGGTGCGGGCGGTGCGCCCGGCCATGCTCTGCATTTCTTCGTGCGACTGGGCCAGGCTGCGCGCCATCTGGCCAGCCGTCTCCAGAAAGCGCTTGCCTGCGGCCGTCAGCGTGACCGGGCCACCGCCTTTTTCCACCAGGGGGGTACCGGCCCATTCTTCCAGCGCGCGGATGCGCCGCCCGAAGGCCGGGTGGGTGACATGCCGCAGCTCGGCCGCGCGCGTGAAGCTGCGCTCCTGCGCGAGCACGATGAAATCCTCCAGCCACTTCAGTTGCATCGAGGGGTCCTTGCCGTGAACGCTGTGCCCGTGGGCGCCCGGGCATGCCGCGCGCCGAGGGTTACCGTCAGCCCCGGGCCGCTTCCAGCACCGCCCGGGTGCGCATGGCCTCGGTGCGCGCCGCAGCGGCAAAGTCCTCGCCGCCCGAGGCGTAGAGGATGGAGCGCGACGAGTTGACGATGATCGGCCCGCCCTCACGCAGGCCGGCACGCACGGTGGCGACCGCGTCGCCGCCCTGGGCACCGACGCCCGGGATCAGCAGCGGCAGCGTGGGTGCGATCGCGCGCACGCGCTCGATCTCCTGCGGGTAGGTGGCGCCCACGACCAGCCCGAGCTGGCCATTGCGGTTCCAGGGGCCCTGGGCGAGGCGTGCCACGTGCTCGTACAGCAGGGGCTCGCCCGCGACGCTGGACAGGCGCTGGATCTGCAGGTCGTCGCCCCCGGGGTTGGAGGTGCGGCACAGCAGGAAGGCGCCCTTGCCGTGGTAGGCCAGGTAGGGCTCGATGGAGTCGAAACCCATGAAGGGCGAGAGCGTGACGGCGTCGGCACCGTAGCGCTCAAAGGCCTCCTTGGCGTACTGCTCGGCCGTGGAGCCGATGTCGCCGCGCTTGGCGTCCAGGATCACGGGCACATGCGGAGCATTGGCGCGCATGTGCTGCATCAGGCGTTCGAGCTGGTCTTCTGCGCTGTGCGCGGCAAAGTAGGCGATCTGGGGCTTGAAGGCGCAGGCCAGGTCGGCCGTGGCATCGACGATGGCGGCGCAGAAATCGTAGATCTTGCGCGGATCGCCCTTGAGCGCTGCAGGGAAACGGGTGGGCTCGGGGTCCAGGCCCACGCACAGCATGGAGTTGTTCTGTGCGGACGCGTCGCGCAGCATGTCTAGAAAGGTCATGGGGTCCGATTTTAGGCGGGCCGGGGCACGAAAGCCGTGGTCCGGCTGCGTCCCCCTCTCGTGGGAACCCCTGCGGACGTAAAAAAAGGCCGTCGCAACGGCCTTATTCCAGGGGGGCAAAATGTAACCAAAATGGTTATTTTGCAACTGCACGTTTCTCCAATATCTCGAAAGCCGGCAGCGTTTTGCCTTCCAGCACTTCCAGAAACGCGCCCCCGCCGGTGGAGATATAGCCGACCTGTTTCTCGATACCGTATTTGGCGATGGCCGCCAGAGTATCTCCGCCGCCAGCGATGCTGAATGCGGGCGATTCGGCAATGGCGGCCGCAATCGCGCGCGTGCCATTTTCAAAGGCCGCGAATTCGAACACGCCGACCGGCCCGTTCCAGACGATGGAGCCGGCCGACTTGAGCTGGCTGGCCAGACGGGCAGCGGTCTCGGGCCCGATGTCCAGGATCAGGTCGTCGGCACCGACGTCCGTGGCCGCCTTCACGGTGGCCGGCGCATCGGCCGAGAAGGCCGTGGCCGTCACCACGTCGGTGGGGATCGGCACGTCGGCGCCGCGCGCCTTCATCGCGGCCATCACGGCGCGGGCTTCCTCCACCAGGTCGGGTTCGGCCAGGCTCTTGCCGATGGGCAGGCCGGCGGCCAGCATGAAGGTGTTGGCGATGCCGCCGCCCACGATGAGCTGGTCGACCTTGTCGGCCAGGCTCTTGAGGATGGTGAGCTTGCTCGACACCTTGGAGCCGGCCACGATGGCCACCAGCGGCCGCTGGGGCTGCGCCAGGGCCTTGGTCAGCGCGTCGATCTCGGCCGACAGCAAGGGGCCAGCGCAGGCGACGGGCGCAAACTGGGCGATGCCGTAGGTCGTGCCCTCGGCGCGGTGGGCGGTGCCGAAGGCATCGTTCACGAAGATGTCGCACAGGGCGGCCATCTTGCGCGCCAGCTCTTCCTTGTTCTTCTTCTCGCCCACGTTGAGGCGGCAGTTCTCCAGCAGCACGATCTGGCCGGGGGCCACGCTCACGCCATCGACCCAGTCGGAGACCAGGGGCACCTCGCGGCCCAGCAGCTGGCCCAGGCGCGCGGCCACGGGAGCCAGGGTGTCCTCGGGCTTGAACTCGCCTTCGGTGGGGCGGCCCAGGTGGCTGGTGACCATGACGGCAGCACCGGCGTCCAGCGCCAGCTGGATGCAGGGAATGGAGGCGCGGATGCGCGTGTCTTCGGTGATGGCGCCACTGTCGTCCTGCGGCACGTTCAGGTCGGCACGGATGAAGACGCGCTGGCCTTGGGCCTTGCCCTGGGCGCACAGATCGGAGAAGCGGAGGATGTTCATGAAAGAAGGGTTCCTGGATGGGGCACTGAAGGCCGCCATTTTAAAGGGCCCGCCCTGGCCCCCTCCCGGCGCCTACCAGCCCCAGCCGATGTGCAGCGGCAGGTAGACCACCATGCCCACCACGATGGTGCCCAGGATGCCGCGTCTCCAGAAGTAGTAAGCACTCGCAAACAGAACGGCCGGCAGGCGCGCGTCCTTGAACGTGTCCAGCAGCTCGCCCTGGGTCATGAGGATCTCGGGCGCGATGACAGCCGTGAGCGCGGCCAGCGGCGCGTACTTGAGGCCGCGCTTGAGCCAGTCGGGCAGGGGCAGCTCGCGCTCGGGAATCATGAAGAAGGCACGCGACACCACGGTGATGATGGCCAGCCCGAGGATGGCGATGGTGATCTCGATCCAGTGGCCGCTCATGGGTGGCGCTCCTCGCGCAGCGGCACCACATCGCCGTCCTTCATGTGCTGGCGCTCCTCGGGTGGCATTACGCTGTTGGCGGGTACCAGCAGCATCTCGGGGTGGCGGTTCTTGCGGCGCCGGTCTACCGCCTCCATCATCAGGCCCACGGCCACGGCGGCCGCAATGGCCACGAGGATGTTGAGCTTGAGCGGCAGGGCGAACGCGGCCACGGCGGCCGTGGCCGCCA
>NZ_AKJX01000247.1 GCF_000276605.1 Acidovorax sp. CF316
CGGCTGCCGCCACGCCCAGCGGGCCGTTCTCGTCTTCGCACCACAAATTCATCCTGTGGGGCACCTTCGTGGCACCGTCCCATCGCCGCCAGGGCCTGAGCCGCACCGTGGTGGAGCAGGCCATCGGGCATGCACGCCAGCTAGGGGCGCGCCGCATCCACCTCACCATGTACTTGCCCAATCCGGCTGCCCGGGCCTTGTATGAATCCCTGGGCTTTGCGGCCTGGGGCACCGAGCCGGAGGCGGTGTGCATCGACGGCGTTTACCACGATGGCTTGCAGATGGCCCTGCTGCTGGGAGAAGATGGAAGCGTTTGAGCAAAGGCCCGCCGCATGCCGCAGACCCTCATCGCCCCGACCGCGCACCACACCTTCTACTGGCGTCGCCTCTACAGCCCCGGCAGCGATGTCTGCCGCGTCCACCAGCGCGCCGATGGCGGCTGGGACCTGCGCGGCATGGCGGTGTTCCATGACGAAGGTCTGGCCTGCGACCTGGGCTATGCCATCAGCGTCGACGCCCGTTGGGTGACCCAGGCCGCCCATGTGTTCGGTCACTGCGGCGAACGCGCGGTGGACCTGCGCTTTCACCCCGGCGCCGATGGGCAGTGGCGTGTAGGGCAGGGCGGTGGGGCAGATGCGGATACCGGCGTCAGCGCCAGCGCATGCCCGGACATGGACCTCAATTTCAGCCCTGCCACCAACATGATCGCGATCCGCCGCATGGCGCTGGAGGTGGGGCAGGAGGCGCAGGCGCCTGCGGCCTGGCTGTCGTTTCCGGAGTTGCGGCTTCAGGAATTGCCCCAGGTCTACCGGCGGTTGGATGCCCTGCGCTACCAGTACGACGCGCCTACGGTAGGCTACAGCGGGGTGCTCGAAGTGTGCGCAGACGGCGCCGTGGTCGACTACCCGGAGCTGTTCGCGCGGACCACCTCCTGAGCGCGCAGACGCGCCAGGGCGACGTGTTTCTCGGGCACAACAGTTACCGACGGTGTCATGCACGTGACGCACTCGCCCCCCAAGCTCCCGTGCTTTCTCACCCCCCGCAGAAAGATGCACCACATGGGCTTCGCACACACCACCTCCGCCTGGCACCGCACGGCTGCCGCGTTCACGCTGGCCGCGCTGACGGCAGCCACCCTGGCCGCTTGCGGCGGCAGCGACGACGACAACGGCGAATCCCGCGTTGCATCCCTTAGGCTGATCGGCACCGCGTCCCTGCCCACCGGCACGATATTCGAGGGCGTGGAGTTCGGCGGCATCTCGGGGCTGGACCTGGCGACCGACGGCAGCTACTGGGCGATCTCGGACGACCGGGGTGGCGAGCGTGGCACGCCGCGCTTCTACAACCTCAGCATCGACTACGCCGCCACCGGCCCGGTGACGGTCAAGGTCAACCGCCAGACCTACATGCAGCGCGAGGATGGCTCCAGCTTCCCGGCCAACGCCCGCACGGTGGACCCCGAGGCGATCCGCCTGGCGCCCAATGGCAACCTCTACTGGTCGTCCGAGGGCAACTGGGGCACCACGGCCGCCACCCTGTTCCAGCCCTTCGTGCGCGAGATGACCACCGCTGGCAAGTTCGTGCGCGAGTTCAAGATGCCGGCCATCTACAACTATGTGGACAACACCTCCGCGGGCGCACGCAGCAACAAGCTCTTCGAGGCGCTGACCGTGGCGCCCGATGGCACGGTGTTCGTGGCCAACGAGGATGCGCTGATCCAGGACGGCCCGCTGACCACCGTGCAGGCCGGCAGCGTGGTGCGCGTGACGGCCCTGGACCCGGCCACGGGCGCGGCCAAGGCGCAGTACGCCTATCAGCTGCCCAAGATCCCGGTGGATGCGCCCGCTGGCGCGCCATTCGGGCCGGACAACGGTTTGTCGGACTTCCTGGCCATCGGCAACAAGAAATTCATCGCCATCGAGCGCGCTTTTGCCTCGGGCATCGGCAACACCATCCGCCTGGTGCTGACCGAGATCACCGACGCCACCACCAACGTGGGCAGCATGGCCAGCCTGGCGGGCACGACCGCCTACACGCCCATGACGCGCAAGCTGCTGCTGGAGATGCCCATCACCTACCAGGGTGTCAAGCTCGACAACATCGAGGCCATCACCTGGGGCAAGACCCTGCCCAATGGTCACCGCACCATCGTGCTGGCGGCAGACAACAACTTCACGGCGGATACGCAGGCCAATCAGTTTGTGGTGTTTGAGGTGTTGCCGGAGTAGCAAGGGGCGCCACGCCCGCAGGGTATGTGCGGGCGACCTACCGCAATTTCTTCTCGGCGACTCACGGTGGCAGTTTGCGGGGTGCGGTTGGCGCGGGATGTGTAGGGCTGCGGCCTGCTGAGCCTTTACACCCGTTGGGAAACTACCAAACCCGTCTTGTAAGAATTTTTTTCAGCCCACCAACTGTGTGAGACTTCGGGCATTGCTGGCCGGCATGGGCGGGACCAGCTTGTTCATCAAAAGAAGCGACTCAGAGAGGGTGGGATATGCGGACCTGGTTGGCCAAGGTGATGGTGGCGTGCGCGTTGGTGCTGGTGGGCGGGGCAGCCCACAGCAGCTACGAAAGAGACTGTGTGGAAGGCTCCCCCACTGGCACGCTGACGTGCAGGCTCAAGCCGGACGGTTTCACCGACTGGGTCTACCGTTCAGGCTATGGAGTAGCACCTCACGAGGTAGTGGGGGGGTACATCACCGAGGAAAAGGCTGTCCAGGAGACGCTCAACTACCTCATCTACACCAATCCCAACTACGCGAGCATGTGCCAGTTCTCCTATTCTCTGGGAGGGGTGCAGGTGACGAGCAGAGATCAGTTCATTCAATCGCAACAATCGCTGATCCAGTTCAAACCATTGTCAATTACGCGCGGTTTCAAAAACGGCAACGATTGCATCAGTGTCAGTACCAGTGTAGTTGAGGTTCGCGCATTGCGCTCCACCACCTGCAATCACCCGGCAAGCGGAAACCTGGGCTATTGGGCTTTCGACAAGCAAAGCTACATGTGCGTCAACCCAGTGGACAAGACTCCACCACCGTGCGAAACATGCCCTCAAACCGCATTGCGCGGCAACCCCATTCTCGTCCCCACCCGGGAAAAAGTATAGCAAGTCGTCGATCTGGTGAACGCCGGCCCCATGCCGCTGGAATTTCGCCGCATCTACCGCAGCCACCGGGCGCGCGATAAAAAAGTCTGGTTCGGCACCTACTTCAAGAAAAGCGCCATCCAGGACACGCTGGGCGATGGCTGGCTGCACAACCACGACATCTACCTGGCCACCGCCAAGGCCAATGACAGCACCCAGATCCATTCCAGGAGCGGACAAGAGAGTGGTGTAGATGTCGGCAGCGGTTTTGGCATTGTCCGTATCCATATGGGCGATGGCACCTTCAACTACTTTCACCGCATGAACGGCGACTCGGCCTTCGTGGGCCGCAACAAGCTGCACACGCTGGTCAAGGAAGGCAATCTCTGGGTGTTTGAGGATGCAGAGAACGAAAGGCGCTATGTCTTCAGCGACAAGGGCTTGCTCGCAGAGCAGGTCTATCGCAATGGCTGGCGCTTGAACTACTTCTACGATTCGCGCAGTCGCCTTGGATCGGTGAGCAACAGCTTCGGCCAGACCCTGGAGTTCGCCTACGGTGCCGAAGACAAGCTCCTGCGCGTCACCAGCAACGACCAGCGCAGCGTATCGTTCACCTACACGGACGCCGGTGCCCTCAAGACGGTGCGGCAAGCCGACGGCACCACCAGCGAGTATGTCTACACCGACAGCACACCCACGGTGGGCTCTTTGCTGGCAGGGCGCATTGACGAGAATGCCTCGCGCTACACCACCTTCAAATACGACCTGGAGGGCTGGGCACTCAGCACCGAGAAAGCGGGGGGCGTGGACAAGTACACGGTGCCCGCCGCGAACTCGTTCGTGGACCCGTTGGGAACCTCTCGCAGCTATCGCTTCAACGTGTACGGAAACGAACTGGTTTTCGTGGGTTCCTCCTGGGGGCCGCTGTTTCCCGATGAGCGTCCTGTCAATTCTCGTTCGGTAAGCGCCGATGCCCTGGTCCAGACCGAATACGACCAGCGCTATACCAAGACCAACTACACCTGGGACATCCCTCGCCGCCTGCCCATCACCATCAACGAAGCGGTCGACAAACCCGAAGCCCGCACGACCAACATCATCTGGCATCCCCAGTGGCGGTCACCCTCCACCGTTACGGTGCCAGGCCGCGGCGTGGTCAACTACACCTATGACGGCTCGGGCAACGTACTGACCCAGACCGAGGTGGGGGCCACCGGCACCAACACCTGGACCTGGACCTACCACCCCAGCGGCCTGGTCGCCACCGAAAAGGCACCCAACGGCGCCACCACCAGCTACCAGTACGACGCGGCAGGCAACCTCACCACGGCCACCAATGCGCTGGGGCATGTGGACACCTACACGCACGACACCACAGGCCGGGTGCTCACCCATACGGCACCCAATGGCCTGGTGACGGCCTATGTCTA
This sequence comes from Acidovorax sp. CF316, assembly GCF_000276605.1. GTDB lineage: Bacteria > Pseudomonadota > Gammaproteobacteria > Burkholderiales > Burkholderiaceae_C > Acidovorax. The sequence goes on from NZ_AKJX01000247.1 coordinate 4,519, forward strand.
TGACCCCCGGGGCAATGTGCTCACCCTCAACCGGGGCGGGCTGGTCACCACCTTCACCTACCGTCCCAGCGGAGAGGTGGACACCGCCACCTTGCCCCATGGCCATCGCATCACCTACAGCTACGATGGTGCACACCGCCTTGTGGGCTGGAGCGACAACCGTGGCGCTTCCGCAAGCTATGTGCTGGATGGCATTGGTAACCGCACAACCGAAGAGGTGCGTGGCACCGACGGCCAGTTGGTGTGGAAGCTGGTGCGCACGATCAGCCAATTCAACCGACTTGCCTCCTCCACGACGGGTGATTCCGGCACGCCGGTGACCTATTGGAACGACCACAATGGAGACCGTTACTTCAGTTCCCAGGTCATCTCGGGCAGCACACATTCCACCACGCTCGAACTGGACCCCTTGCGCCGCGTCAAGTCCATCGTCAACGCAGAAAACGCCACCGCCAGCCTCACCTACAACGGCGCAGACGCCGTCACCCAGGCCAAGGACTTCAAGGGCGTAGCCACCGACTACACCCGCGACTTCCAGGGCAACGCCACCGCCGAAGCCAGCCCCGACAGCGGCAACACCAGCGCCCAATACGACGCCCTGGGCCTGCCCAGCAGCATCACCAACGCCCTGGGCCAGGCAACAACGATCACCCGCGACCTGCTGGGCCGCCCCACCTCCATCGTGCACACCGGCGGCACCACCACCCTGCGCTACGACCAGAGCGCTATCAGCAAGGGCTACCTCAGCGAGATCGAAGACGCCAGCGGCACCACCACCTACCAGCGCGACGTGCACGGCCGTGTTGTGAGCCAGACCCAGAAGCTCATCAACAACGACACCCGCACCCTGGCCTACAGCTACAACGCGACGACCGGCTTGTTGAGTTCCACCACCTACCCCGGCGGCCAGACCCTGCAGAACGTCTACGACGCCACGGGCCAGCTCACCGGCCTCACCTGGGCCGGCCAGCCCATCGTCAGCGGTATCACCTGGAGCCCCCTGGGCCAGCCCACCGGCTGGAGCTGGAACCTGCGCGGTGCATCGGTAGCCATCCCGGCCACCCGCACCTACAACACCGCAGGTCAACTGACCAACACCGAGTTCAGCAGCTACATCTACGACGCCGCAGGCCGCATCACCAGCCTCACCCAGAGCCTGATGCAGCCCGCCAGTACCGACGCGCAAGCGAGCACCGTGACATTGGCACCCGCCATGTGGACGGTGACCTACAACCGTGCAGGCCGCATCACCGGCTTCACCAAACAGGTGGCCGCCGGCAATGCTGCCAACACCGTCACCTACGCCTACGACGCCAACGGCAACCGCACCACCAGCAGCCAACAGAGCGCAGGCACCACCACCAACCGCACCTACGCCCTCACCGCCAACCGCCAGACCGG
>NZ_AKJX01000248.1 GCF_000276605.1 Acidovorax sp. CF316
CGGGCGCATGCCGCTGTCGAACACCCTGGCAGACGCCATGCTGGAGATGCTGGAGCAGGCCGAGCGCGGTGTCTACGCCTCGCCCGAGATGCAGTCCGCCCAGCCCCTGCTGGCGCTGCAGCACGCCTGGTCGGCCCTGCCCACCCCCAGCCGCCTGGTGGCCGAGACCCTGCACACGCGCGAGGGCTGGCACCTGTACCTGTACCCGCTGGCGGGCCGCCTGGTGCACCTGGGCCTGGCCGGGCTGCTGGCCTGGCGCGCGTCGCAGCAGGTGGCCAACACCTTCTCCATCGCGGTCAACGACTACGGGCTGGAGCTGCTCTCGGCCAAGCCCATCGCCTGGGCCACGCTGCTGCCCCGCATCCTGGGCGAGGGCACGCCCACCACCCTGGGCAGCGGGCTCGAAGAGGAGGTGCTGGCCAGCCTCAACGCCACCGAGATGGCGCGCCGGCGCTTTCGCGAGATCGCGCGCATCGCCGGCCTCATCTTCCAGAGCCACCCGGGCGAGCAGCGCAGCAGCCGCCAGCTGCAGGCCTCGTCCTCGCTGTACTACGACGTGTTCGCCCAGTACGACCCCGACAACCTGCTGCTGGCCCAGGCCCGCGCCGAGCTGCTGGCCAACGAGCTGGACATGGAGCGCCTGGCACGCACCTTGCGCGGCATGCAGGCACAGACCCTGTCCATCCATGCGCTCACGCGCCCCACTCCCTTTGCCCTGCCCTTGATGGTGGAGCGCTTTCGCGAGCGCCTGAGCACCGAGACCCTGGCCGACCGGCTGGCGCGCATGGTGCAGGCGCTGGAGCAGGCGGCCGACGACACCACGGGCACCCACGAAGCCGATAATCCGGTGGACCCGGCCGACATGGCCTGGGACATGCCCGACGGGGCCACCGCATCGCCCCGGCGCGCGCGCCGCGGCGACGCCCAGGAAACACCCCGCCGGCCCCGCAGACGCCACGGATTCTGAGCCCAGCCACCCCGCCCTTGCTGAACGACGCCGCCCCGACCTCCACGCCCCCAGGCGCCCATGCCATCACCCTGCCTGGCGGCACGGTGCTGTGGCTGCTGCCCCAGCGCGCGGTGGTCTGGCCCGCCGCGCGCATGGCTTTCGTGGCCGACGTGCACTTCGGCAAGGCCGCCACCTTCCGCCGCGCCGGCCAGCCCGTGCCGCACGGCACCACGGCCGACAACCTGGCCCGGCTCGACGCGGTGCTGGCCGTGACGGGCGCAGAGCACCTGGTCTTCCTGGGCGACTTTTTGCACGCGCGCAGCGGCGCCGACGAACCGCTGTGGGCCCAGCTGCTGCCTTGGCGCGAACGCCACGGCTCCGTGCAGATGACGCTGGTGCGCGGCAACCACGACCTGCATGCGGGCGACCCGCCGGCGGCACTCTCCATCGCCCTGGCCGACGAGCCGTGGCGGCCGTTGGCGGATGCCGAGGTGCTGGCCTGCCACCATCCCCTGGCCGTTGCCGGCAGCACCGTACTGGCGGGCCATCTGCACCCCACAGTGACCCTGTACGGCCTGGCACGCGATGCCGCGCGCCTGCCCTGCTTCGCCTTCACGCCGGGACTGCTGGTACTGCCGGCGTTCGGGGCGTTCACCGGGACGTCGAGCCAGTCGATTGCGCCGCAGGCGCGGCGGTTTGCGGTGATGGGGGATCGGGTGATGGAAGTCCGTGCTCCTGGCTAAGACTTTCTCCGAGAGTCTCAACCGCATACCATAGGCGCCCGATCTGCACTGCAGATCCCATGGAGACCCTCCAATGACCACGCAGGATGAACTGGAAGACCAAGCCTACGAGGCGTGGGATGCGGAGCGGTATTCCGATGCATTTAGCCTTTTCCTCGCTGCCGAGGCGCATGGCGCCCGGATAGTCCGGCTGAACATCGGCTATTGCTTCGACGAAGGCCTTGGCACGCCTCCCAGCAAGTACCAAGCGCTCGCTTGGTACCGCCGAGCCCATGTTGCAGACCGACGAAGTGGATCGGCAGCTTCCAATATCGCACTGGTCATGCGAAAGCGCGGTGCCCACGGCAGTGCTTTCCGCTGGTTCCAGAAGTCGGCCGTCCGCCGCGACGGAGATACCTATGTCGACTTGGCCAAGTGCTACCTCACAGGCTTGGGAGTTACCCGCTCGGCTCCTTTGGGTCTGACCTTGCTGCGGCGGGCCATCCGATCCAAACACATCACTCCTGCGGCACGCGAAGAGGCCCAGTCACTGCTACGCGCACAGGGCGTGCTATTGAGTCTGAACTACCGGCGGCCCTGAGATCGCCCAGACATTCGTGGCCGCGCGTGATATCCAACCCGCTGCCCGTTGGCCCTTGCGGCAATGAGGCTTTTCGGGTTTGGCGCCGCCCGATTTCGGTGCGAAACCACTTCCGCTATAGGCAACGCATTAAAAATTTTCGCCTACCCGTCGGTAAATTTTGCATTGTGGAATTCGATTGCAAAAACCGGGGCCCGATAAAGCGCCAAAAGACGAGAATGCGAGAGCATTCGCGTTTGGCCCCTGCCATACCCCGGCAAAGGGCATTTACACACTCGTTTCGTGAGACAAGCCATGACGACCCAGCAACCGACCATCATCTACACCCTGACCGACGAGGCACCTCGCCTGGCCACGGCTTCCTTCCTGCCCATCATCCGTGCCTTTGCCGCACCGGCCGGCATCAACGTGGCGGAGTCCGACATCTCCGTGGCCGCCCGCGTGCTGGGCGAGTTCCCCGAATTCCTGAAGGAAGAGCAACGCGCTCCCAACACCCTGGCCGAGCTGGGCAAGAAGACGCTGCAGCCCGACGCCAACATCATCAAGCTGCCCAACATCAGCGCCTCGGTGTCGCAGCTCAAGGCGGCCATCGCCGAGCTGCAGGGCAAGGGCTACGCACTGCCCGACTACCCGGACCAGCCCAAGGACGACAAGGAAAAAGAGATCAAGGCGCGCTACGGCAAGTGCATCGGCTCTGCGGTGAACCCCGTGCTGCGCGAAGGCAACTCCGACCGCCGCGCGCCCGCCGCCGTGAAGAACTACGCGCGCAAGAACCCCCATTCGATGGGTGAATGGAGCCAGGCATCGCGCAGCCACGTCTCGCACATGCACCACGGCGACTTCTACCATGGCGAAAAGTCCATGACGCTGGACCGCGCCCGCGAAGTGAAGATGGAGCTGATCACCAAGAGCGGCAAGACCATTGTCTTGAAGCCCAAGGTCGCGCTGCTCGACCGCGAGGTGATCGACAGCATGTTCATGAGCAAGAAGGCGCTGCTGGAGTTCTACGAGAAGGAAATCGAAGACGCTCGCAAGACCGGCGTGATGTTCTCGCTGCACGTGAAGGCCACGATGATGAAGGTGTCCCACCCCATCGTGTTCGGCCACTGCGTGCGCATCTTCTACAAGGACGCGTTCGCCAAACACGCCAAGACGTTCGACGAGCTGGGCGTGAACGTGAACAACGGCATGGTCGACCTGTACGCCAAGATCGAGACGCTGCCCCAAAGCCAGCGCGACGAGATCAAGCGCGACCTGCACGCCTGCCACGAGAACCGTCCCGAGCTGGCCATGGTCGACTCGGCCAAGGGCATTACCAACTTCCACTCGCCCAACGACATCATCGTGGACGCGTCCATGCCCGCGATGATCCGCAACAGCGGCAAGATGTGGGACGCCAACGGCCGCCTGAAGGACGTGAAGGCCGTGATGCCCGAGTCGACCTTCGCCCGCATCTACCAGGAGATCATCAACTTCTGCAAATGGCACGGCGCGTTCGACCCCAAGACCATGGGCACGGTGCCCAACGTGGGCCTGATGGCGCAGCAGGCCGAAGAATACGGCTCGCACGACAAGACGTTCGAGATCGCCGAAGACGGCGTGGCCAACATCACCGACCTGGTGACCGGCGAAGTGCTGCTGTCGCAGGACGTGGAAGCCGGCGACATCTGGCGCATGTGCCAGGTCAAGGACGCCGCGATCCGCGACTGGGTGAAGCTGGCCGTCAACCGCGCCCGCAACTCCGGCATGCCCGTGGTGTTCTGGCTCGACTCGTACCGCCCGCACGAGGCGCAGCTGATCACCAAGGTCAAGATGTACCTGCACGAGCACAACACCACCGGCCTGGACATCCAGATCATGAGCCAGGTGCGTGCCATGCGCTACACCCTGGAGCGCGTGATCCGCGGCCTGGACACCATCAGCGCCACCGGCAACATCCTGCGCGACTACCTGACCGACCTGTTCCCCATCATGGAACTGGGCACCTCGGCCAAGATGCTGTCCATCGTGCCGCTGATGGCCGGTGGCGGCATGTATGAAACGGGCGCCGGCGGCTCCGCCCCCAAGCACGTGCAGCAGCTGGTGGAAGAGAACCACCTGCGCTGGGATTCGCTGGGCGAGTTCCTGGCGCTGGCCGTGTCGTTCGAGGACCTGGGCATCAAGACCGGCAACGCCAAGGCCAAGATCCTGGCCAAGACGCTGGACGCCGCCACGGGCAAGCTCCTGGACAACAACAAGAACCCCTCGCCCAAGACCGGCCAGCTGGACAACCGCGGCAGCCAGTTCTACCTGGCCCTGTACTGGGCCCAGGAACTGGCCGCGCAGACGGACGACAAGGAACTGGCCACGCGCTTCGCCTCGCTGGCCCAGGAACTGACGGCCAAGGAAGAGACCATCGTGGCCGAACTGGCTGCCGTGCAGGGCCAGCCCGCCGACATCGGCGGCTACTACCAGCCCGACGTGGCCAAGCTCGACAAGGTGATGCGCCCGAGCGAAACGCTGAACAAGGCGCTCGCTGCTGCGGCCTGATGAAGTGGAGCACCCCCTGAGTCGCTTCGCGCCTTCCCCCTCTCTCATATTGCTTCGCAATCTGGGAGGGGGACGCCCCC
>NZ_AKJX01000249.1 GCF_000276605.1 Acidovorax sp. CF316
GCAGCGGGTGTCGAGCCGGTGGACAGCGGTGCGGCCGCATCGGCCGCACCAGCGACAGCGGCGGCGGCCGGTGCCGCTGCTGTGCCCGCTGCACCCCTGTCCCGCGATGCCCGGCGCATCTATGAGCTGTCGCGCGACAAACTGGTGCAGATCCGCACGCTGCTGCGCAATGCCGACACCCAGGCGTCGATCGGCTCAGGATTCTTTGTCTCTGCGGACGGCCTGATCGTCACCAACTTCCATGTGGCCAGCCAGCTGGCGCTGGAGCCCGAGCGTTACCGCGGCGTGTACGTCACGATGGAGGGGCAGGAGGGCGAGGTCGAGCTGCTGGTGTTCGACGTGCAGCGCGACCTGGCGGTGCTGCGCGCCAAGGCCCGCACTGCAGCGGCGCCGGTGCTGGGCTTTCGGCCCGCCGCAGAGGCCCTGGCACAGGGCGAGCGCATCTACTCGCTGGGCAACCCGCTGGATATCGGCTTTGCCGTCACCGAGGGCACCTACAACGGGCTGGTGCGGCGCAGCTTCTATCCGCGGATTTTCTTTGGCGGCACGCTCAACCCCGGCATGAGCGGCGGCCCCTCGGTGGACGATGCGGGGCGGGTGCTGGGCGTCAACGTGGCCAAGCGGCTCGATGGCGAGCAGGTCAGCTTCCTGATCCCCGCCGAGTTTGCACAGGTGCTGGTGCAGCGCGCGGCCAGCGCAGAGCCCATCACGCAGCCCGCGTACGCGGAGATGACCAGGCAACTGACAGGGCACCAGCAGGTGCTGACCGAGCGGTTTCTGAAAGCGCCCTTTCGTGAGCAACGCCACGGCAACTACCGGGTGCCGGTGCCCGATGACGCGCTGGCGCGGTGCTGGGGATCGGGGCGCGACCCGAACTTTCCGGGCTTGAACCTGGAACGCACGCAGTGCCAGGCCGACAGCGATGTCGTGGCCGGCGACTACAGCACCGGCACCGTGCGCCTGGCCTATGAGGCCTACAACGCCCCCACCCTGGGCGCGGCGCGGTTTGCCCGGGTGTTCTCGCAAAGCTTTGCCAACGAGCGCTTCCAGACGCGTGGCAACCGCCACCAGACAGCCGTTGAATGCAGCGAACGTTTTGTGGACTCCGGCAGCCTGCCGCTGCGGGCGGTGGTCTGCATGTCGGCCTACCGCAAGCTGCCCGGCCTGTACAACATGACGGTGCTGACAGCCTCGGTCAACCAGCCCACGCAAGGCATCCTGGGCCGCCTGGACGTGCAAGGCATCGCTTTTGACAACGGCATGAAGCTGGCCAACCACTACCTCAAGGCGTTTCGCTGGGAGGCCGCACCATGATGCCCACCCTCGGCCTCATCGAAGCCTTTGACCGCCACGGCGCACTGCTGGCACGCGCCCCCGTCACCCGCTGGCCCGTGACGGTGGGCAGGGGGCTGGACTGTGACCTGGTGCTCGATGATCCGTTCGTCGCGCCCGCCCACCTGCGCATCGACCGCATGGAAGATGCCCCGCGCGCGGTACAGGTGGAGGTCCTGCACACCCGCAATGGCGCACGCCTGCAGCGCAAGCACTACGCCCAGGGCGAGCGCTTCGACTGGCCGGGCGGCACTCCCATCGACCTGGGCCACACCCACGTCACGCTGCGCCTGGCCGATGCCCCCATCGCCGACGAACAGGCGCTGCCCCAGTTTCCGTGGAGCACGGTGGCCACCACGGCTGCGCTCATGCTGCTGGTGCTGGCTGCGGCATTGGGGTCGGCGTGGCTGGAGGCCCGGGACGCGTCGCAGTATCTGAAGTCTGTTCCTGGCACGGTGCTTGGCCTGCTGGCCAGCCTGGGCGTATGGTCGGGCGTATGGGCGGTGGCCAGCAAGGTGTTCGGCGGCCAGCTTCGGTTCTGGCGCCATGTGCGCATCGCCTGCACTGCCGCCTTGGCGGTGGATGCGGTGCACCTGGTGGTGAACTTTGTGGCGTTCAGTTTCTCGTTGGAATCGGTTTCGCGGTTTGCCAATGTGCTGGTGGTGCTGCCGCTGGCGGGGGCGTTGTATGCCCACCTGTCAACGGTGCTGCCGCGCCGCCGCGTGGGGCTGGCCTGGACGCTGGCTGCGCTGGTGGCATTGGGATTGCCGTCGTGGCTGGGTGCGCAGTGGCTGAACAACATGCGCCTTTCCAACAAGCTGTACATGAGCAGCCTGTTCCCGCCAGGCCTGCGCGTGGCCCCCGCTGTGCCCGTGGACCAGTTCCTGAAAGACACCGAGTCACTGCGTGGCAAGCTGGATCGCCGGCTGCGTGATGACGGTCAGGCGGAGGACGAATAGGGGCGGGTAAAAAATAGCGAAGCGGTTCAGGCCAGGCTGCGTCGCAGGCAGTACGACAAGATGCCGCCCGCCCTGTCAACGGAACAACGGATCAACGGGGCCAGGTGCGCAGCCCCAGGTCTTGGGCCATGCGCCGGTAGTCCTGCAGGCTGCGCTGCACGAAGTCTTCGAGCGCCGCGCCGGTGCGCGCAAAGGGGTACAGGCCGTAGCGGCTGCACAGGGCCGCATAGCCCGGGGCGGCCAGGGCCTGCTCGAAGGCGCTGGTCCATGCGCGCACGGCGGCGTCGGGTGTGGTGGCGGCCATGTACACGCCGCGCACGGTGGGCCAGGCCAGGTCGATGCCCTGCTCGCGTGCGGTGGGCAGGCCGGCGAGCTGGCCTTGCAGGCGCTGGGGTGCCAGCACGGCCAGAAAGCGCAGCGGCAGGCCCTGGGCCGCCGCCTGCATGGCTTCGGCCGCGTCGCCGGTGAAGATGTCCAGGTGCCCGCCGCGCAGGGCCTTGAGCGCCTCGCCCCCACCCTCGAAGGCGACGAAGCGCATCTTCTTGTGGTCCTGCCCCGCCGCGCGCACCAACTGCGCAGCCTTGATCCAGTCCTGGCTGCCGATGGTGCCGCCCGCGCCAAAGACCACGCGCGCCGAATCGCGCTGCAGCGCCGCCGTCACCTGCGCCAGGTTCTGCCAGCGGGCATCGCGGTGCACGGCGATCACGCCGTAGTCGGTGCCCAGCGTGGCGATGAAGCGCACGGCGCCCACCGGGTGCGGGCCGAAGCGGCCCTGGGCGATGTTGAGCAGCGAGCCGCTGGAAAACGCCACCAGCGTGCCCGGCCCGCCCAGGCGCCCCGTGGCCACCTGGTCGAAGGCCACGGCGCCGATGCCACCGGGAAGAAAGCGCGTGGGCAGCGGCGTGCGGCCCGGGCGCACGGCCTGGATCGCATCGGCCGCCAGCCCGCAGGTGAGCCCGAAGCCGCCACCGGGCTTGGACGGAGCCACGCACTCGCCGGGCTCGTTGCTGGCATCGGAGGCCTGCGCGGTGGTGTGCGCGCCGGTGGCCATGCCGCCGAGCAGGGTCGCCAGCACATGGCGGCGCGAGGGCGCGTGGGCGTGCAGGGTGCTGGCAGGGAGGGGCATGGAGACCGTCATGGCTTGGGCCACCAGAATATCGCGAGCAGGCCCGGGCCACTGGGCCGTGCCTCCAGCCGCAGCGCGCCGCGGTGCCGCTCGGCGATGGAGCGCGCGATGGCCAGGCCCAGGCCCGAGCCACCGGCCGCCGCCTGCGAGCCGCGCCGGTAGCGCTGGCCCAGCGCAGCACGCTCCTCGGGCGCCATGCCGGGGCCGTTGTCCTCGACGTTCACGCTCCAGCCCAGGGCATCGCCCGCGGCCGAGAGGGTGATGGTGCCGTGTGCGGGCGTGTAGGCAATGGCGTTGGCGGCCAGGTTCGTCAGCGCCTCGCGCAGCAGGCCGCTGTCGGCCACGGCCATGAACTCCGGGGTGGCGGCGGCGTTGGGGGTGTGGATGCCGAAGTCGATCTGCTTGGCGCGCGCCTGCGGCAGCAGCTCCAGCGCCACGGTGCGCAGCAGCGCGGCCAGGTCGAAGGGCGCGTACTCCACGGCGGCCGTGTCGCTGCGGCCCAGGGCCAGCAGCTGCTGCGTGCTGCGCGTGGCACGCGCGATCTCGCCGCCGATGGCGGCCAGGGCGTCCTGCACCTGGGCGGGGTCGGGCTCGCGGCGCGCGTAGTCGATCTGCATCTGCAGCGTGGTCAGGTGCGTGCGCAGCTGGTGCGAGGCATCGTCCAGGAACTGCCGCTGCTGCGCCACCAGCGCCTGGGTGCGCGCCATCTGCCCGTTGACCGCAGCGACCAGCGGGCGGATGTCGGCTGGCAGGTCGGTGTCGGCAATGGGCGTCATGTCGTCGGGACTGCGCTCCTGCACGCCGCGCGCCAGGCGCGACAGCGGGCGCAGCGCCATGGCCAGCGTGGCAGCGGCCCCCAGCACCATGAGGGCCAGCACCAGGCCATCGCGCAGGGCCGCGCGCTGCACGAAGCGGCGCGTGAACTCCTGGCGCGACTGCGTGCTTTCGGCCACTTGCACGAGCACGCTGCCGGGCTGCCCGTCGGCCGTGGCCGGTACCGCGGTGTCGGTGGCATCGACGTTGCGCCGGTAGGCGGCCAGTCGCACCGACTCACCGAAGTACGTGGCGTCGTAGAAGCGCGGTACGCCGGGCTCCAGCGGGCCCGGGGGCAGGGGCAGGTCGGCGTTGCCCAGTTCCACCAGGCCGTCGGACGAGGCTACGCGGAAGTACACGTGGCCGCTGGCGGTGAGCTCGAAGAATTCGAGCATGGTGTATGGGAGTTCTGCCGAGAGGCCGCCTGATGCCGTGGAGATGTTGGCGTCTATGGATTTGAGGGCGCCCAGCAAGGAGCGGTCGTAGGCGGCGTTGGCGGCTTCGAGGGCGTCGTGCCTGGTCATCCACAGTTCCACGCAGGTGACGAGGGCGAGGACGGGGAGGAGGAGGAGGGCCAGGAGGCGCCAGAGGCTGGTGCGGCGCAAGGTCTTCCACGGGCTGTTGCGGAGGTGCGAGGCCATTCAGTCGTGCCTCGAATGGTGTTGAGGCACTGTGCTGTGGTGGCTTCTGTTCTTGTTTTTGGGGCGGAGGCCGGGATGTGCGCCCGGCGGCGCACCTACTTTCTTTTGCGTCGCCAAAAGAAAGTAG
>NZ_AKJX01000250.1 GCF_000276605.1 Acidovorax sp. CF316
GAGCCGGTGGCCCGGCCCGAGGCCGTGAAGAAGCTCTGGGAGTACATCAAGGCGAACAACCTGCAGGACCCCAAGGACAAGCGCACCATCGTCGCCGACGACAAGCTGCGCGCGGTGTTCGGCAAGGACTCGGCCGGCATGTTCGAGCTGGCCGGCATCCTGGGCCAGCACCTGGGCTGATGGGAGGGGGCCACGGCCATGCGCAACCCCTGGAAACCCACGCTCTGGACACTGGCCGTGCTGGCGGCCGCCGGGACGGCCTGGTGGACGGCCGACCAATGGCTGCCCCAGGTCCGCCCCTGGGTCGACAAGGCCTGGAGCAAGATGAACCGCCCCGGTGAGGATTCCCTGCCTCCCGAGAAGAAAACCGCGCAGGGTGCTGCCGCGGGTACGCGTGGGGCAGCCTCGGCCCCAGTGCCCCAGCTGCGCAAGTGCATCCAGGACGGCCGCACGGTCTATACCGACGAGGCCTGCCCGCCGGGCAGCCAGGAACAGAAGGTGGAAGGTTCGGTCACCTCCTTCCCGCGCGCACAGTGAGCACGGAGCCGGCACGCAGCGCGCCGGCCATGTCGCATTTTTCCTATCGCCAGAGGGCTTGCAAGCCTAGTCTCAGGGGTCCTTGATCCACCCAACGCCTGCCATGCGTGCGGGCCCCTGACACATGAAGCAAAAACACCTGCGCGGTTTTCTTTTCCTCCTGGCCATTGCCGGCATGGCCGTCCCCTGGTACTTCAACCTGGTGTATTTCCAGGGCGGGGGCAGCGTCGCGCCCGACGTGTACTGGCGCGATGCCGCCGCCAACGCGTTGACCGCCGGCATCACCGTGGACGTGTACCTCGCAGCCGTGGCGTTCTCGGCCTGGGTGGCCAGTGACCGCCGCCTCGGGGCGTGGCGCTGGGCCTACGTCGCGGCCTGCTTCGGCATCGGCCTGGCGTTCGCGCTGCCCCTGTACCTGGCTCAGCGCCTGCGCGGCGAATCTGCCGCCTGATGCGCCTGCGCGCCGACCTGCAAGGGCCAATGCGCGCTGGGTGAACTCCGGGCCGCCTCCTGCACCAGCCCCTGCAGGGGCTGGCCTGCCAGCCTGCGCATGTCGCGCGCCATGTGCGATTGGTCGTAGTAGCCCTGGTCGGCCGCGAGGTGCGCACCGGGCTCCGTCGGTACGGCCATCGCGTGCTGCAGCGTGGCGCTGAACCGGGCGATGACCTGGAACTGCTTGGGCGTCATGCCCCACTCGGCGACAAAGCGCCGCTCGAACTGGCGCGGCCCCACGCCCGAAAACGGCGCTGTGCCCTGCGCGCTCGCGCCTGCGTGCTCCAGCAAGGCCCTGGCCTGCACCAGGCGCTCTTCGCACCGCGCTTGTGAGGCCCGCTCCTGGCGCACGAACTGCCACAGCGCGCCGATGCGGCCCTCGTCATCGGGCGCCGCACGGATGGCCTGCTCGGCAAGGGCCCAGGACGCTGCGGCCATGGTCGCCATGGGCCGCACCGCGTTCACGACGCCCCGCCCGGCGGCCAGCAGCGACGGCACCGCCTCGGGCCGCAGCATCAGCCCCACGGCGCGCACACGGCCCTGGTGCACATAGGCCGTGGCCACCGTGCTGGCACTGATCCAGGCCGCGGCAGGCAGCACCGTGCCGTCACGCAGCACCTCGCCTTCGAGGCGCACGACCAGCATGCTGCCCACCATGGCCGGGAACTGCGAGCCCTGCAGTTCGGCCGGACTGTCCACGGCCACCGCCCCCTCCAGCCAGGGCTGCAAATCGCAAGGGGGAGGGATAAAGCGCTGCACCGCCCAATTTTGCACAATTTGGCACAACTTCGGCAGCACCGACGGGGGGTGGCAGGCCGGGGGCCTGGGCCAGAATGGCGGCTCCTTCGCCGCCCCTCCTGCATGAACCGCTCCCTGCTCCGCACCTTTGCGCTCCTGACCATGTCTGCCATGCTGCCCCTGGCCGCCGGCGCCAGGCCGCCGGCACCGCCGCCCGACTACCCGCGCCTGTCCGACAACACCGCGGCATCGCAGAACCTGGAAGTGCGCAAGGTGCTGCACGGCCAGGTGGAGGGCCTGTTCGCGCTACCGCGCACGCGCCAGCTGGTTGCAGTGGCCGGTGGCTACCTGTGGAAATTCGGCCCGCACGGGGAATTGCTGGACAGCCTGCGCGTGCCCAGCGGAATCCACACCTCGGGCATCGTCTTCACGCCGCAGTACTACACCGACTGGGTGTACAGCGGCGACCGGCAGCGCAAAGCGTATGCCCCCACCGTGGACGGCAACCGGCTGTCGCAGGGCGAGCTGTTTGCCGAGCTGGACCGCGCCGAACACGTGGAATTCGGCCGCAACGAAACCAGCGCCTGGGCCTACCTGCTGTCGGGCGGCAAGGCATGGGTCCTGGACATCACCCGCTGGCGCGACAAGGTGGACACCTACTGCCGCCAGCGCACCCATTCGGACGAGAAACTGGGCTGGAACGCCACCTGCCTCGATGGCTACCGCCCCGCCCGCAAGGGCTGGCAGGAGATCGAGCCCGAGGACTTCTACCGCTCGCCGCCGGATGCCTCGCACGCCCGGGTGGTGGACTTCGAACGCCGCCGCCTGCACCTGGAGGAGGGCATCAGCGGGCAACTGCTCGGTGCCACCGTGGGCGTGGCCCTCAAGGCCCTGGGCGTGCCTGGCAACCTGCCCAGCCGCTACTGGTTCGGCGATGCCTCCACGGAGCTGCGCGTGGGCGGCGAGGTGCTCAGGTTCAAGGCTTTCATCCCCCGCGAGGATGGCAAGTACCACTTTCCCAACATGGCCTGGTGGGACCTGTCGCCAGCACTGCCGGGCGCGAACCCCTGGTTCACGGTGCACCCGCGCAGCTACCTGCACCACCCAGGCGAGGAGGCCTTGCTGCGCCACTACGAGAAGGAAATCGGCCTGTACGTGGTGCGCCCCCGCGGGGCCGTGCCGGCGCCTGCCACGGACCGCGGGACCGGCACCTGGCGCCCGTTGTTCAACGGACCCACGACCCACTCGTACGCGGTGAGCGGCAACGTGGAGTTTGCGGCCGCGCCTGCCGCGCACACTTGGCTGCGCAAGCCCGAGGCACGCCAGCGCATCGCCGGCCTGGGACCGCAGATCCCGATGGAAGCGCTGTGGCCTGCGCTGCGCGAACCACCGGTTGCGCTGACGCTGCAGTGGACCGCCTCGTCCGAGGAAGAAGAGACCCGGCTGCGCATCGACCTGCCCGCGGCGCCAACCCGATCGGCCTTCGAGCGGCTCGCTGGCGGCAAAGGCCCCGTGGAGCTGGTGGTGCAGGTGCCCGACCTGCAAGGCCCGGTGTCGGGCATATCGGTGCTGCTGCGCAGCGGCAGCCTGCAGCAGGCCCTGCCAGGCGCCCGCATCGCCTACCTGGGCCAGCCGCCACGCCCCGCGTCCACGCGCGCCGAGACACTCCGCGTGCTCAGGGAAGCGAATGCCGCTGCGCAGCGCTCGCCCGGTGCGCTGCCTGCCTTCCTGCAGGCCGCCCAGGACCTGGCGCAGGACCTGCAGCGCGCGCAGGACCTGTCCTCGGACATCACCCACGCCTATGCGCAGCTGGTCAACCACTTCAACGGCCAGCGGGATTTCGCCTCGTCCTCGCGCCTGGTGCGCCACTACCTGGCCCAGGTCTACCCGCACGTGGGCAAGTACCGCCGCGACGACAAGGAGGTCTACAACGTCGGGGTGATCGCCAGCCAGACCCTGGCCTTTGCCCTGCACACCAACGAGCCCGACCTGGCCCAGGCCGTGATGGCAACCCTGATCGGTTCCGGCTTCGACCCGGCGGTGCAGACCAACGCAACGCTGATGTACAACCTGGCCTGCTACTACGCCCTCACGGGCGACAAGGCGCGCATGCTGCAGGCGGCAGCCAGGGCGCGCGGCCTGGGCAAGCCCCCTTCACAATTCCTGCAGGACACGGATTTCGACCGGTACCGGCAGGACGCCGACTTCCTGCAGGTCGTCAACGCCAGCTAGCCCTCAGTGGGCTGTGCCTGCAGCGGGGCGGGCGGCCTCCACCTGGGCGTTCACACGCTCGGCCAGGGCCATGTCGCCCGGGGTCTCGGGCGTGAACTTGTCCACCGCGCGGGGTGCACCGTCCTCGTCCAGTGCTGCGTAGACGGCTGCGCAATGGGTGACCTGGCGCAGCTCCTTTTCCCGGATGCCGCCGCTGCGCACCTCGATCAGCATGTTCATGCTGGTCTCGCCCGTGTGGGCCAGGCTGGCCTGCACCTCCACCAGGTCACCGGGGTGGATGGGCCGGTCGAAACTGGCGTTGCCCATGAAGGCCGTCACGCAGTTGTCCCCGGCCCAGGCGCTGGCACAGGCAAAACCGGCCTCGTCCATCCAGCGCAGCACCGTGCCGCCGTAGATGCGGCCGGACGCCGACGGGGCGGTGTGCGACGCCAGAAAGCGCAGGGTGATGGAATGCATGCGGTGGTCTCCTCGGAAGCTGCTGTCGGTATATCCGATTAAGCGCCCTGCACCCTGTAGGAACGCACCGCCACCCACCGAACGGGCGTGTTGGGGCGACCTGCGGCGCAGCACCGGCGCATCTGGCATGTCGCTTGCTGAAAGGCCGGGGACCCCCCCTGCCCCCGACCCGGCGCCGCGCCGGGGCCGCAACCCCGCGCATGCAACGGCTGCCGCTCTTCGCCATGTCCTCCTTGCACCGCCTGCCTCTGGCCCGCAAATTCCTGGTTCTCGGGCTGATCGCCCTGGGGATGATCGCCTTGCCGACCTCCATGCACGTGCGCGATGCGCTACAGGACATGGCCGCCGCACGCCAGGAGGCGCGCGGCGCCCCTGCGCTGCTGGCGCTCAACAAGCTGGTGCAGGGCATGCAGGTGCACCGGGGTCTATCGGCCAGCATGCTGGGCGGCAACGAGGCCCTGGCCGCGCGCCGGCCCGCCGCGCGCGAGGCGGTGGACAAGGCCCTGGCAGAGGCGAGCACCCGGCTGGCACAGGCCGGCGCGCCCGCTGCCGAAGACAGCACCTTGAAGCAGCTGCACCAGACCTGGCAGGCCCTGGAGCAGGCTGTGGCGGCGCGCAACCTGCAGCCGGCCCAGAGCACAGCGCAGCACACCCAGCTCATCGCCGGGGTGATGCGCCTGAACGAGACCCTGCTCCACCACTACGGACTGGCGCTCGACCCCGGCCAGGACACGAACGCCCTGGTCCAGGCCTCGCTGGTGCACGTGCCCATGCTCGGAGAAAAGCTCGGCGTGATGCGCGCGCAAGGCTCTGCCGCGCTGAGCAGCAAGGCCCTGGCCCCCGAGGGCAAGGGTGGGCTGGTGGCGCTGCAGCAGCGCGTGGTGGAGCTGCAGGGCGACACGCTGCGCAGCCTGGAACGCGCCATGGGCCACAACCCGGCCTTTCGCCAGGCTCTGGGCGGCGCGGCCCAGGCGGTGGACACGCAGGTCCAGCAGGCGCTGCAGCGCGCCGGCAGGGACATCCTCCAGGCCACCGAGTTCTCGGCGCCGGCCTCGGACTACTTCGACGAGTTCACGCGCACCATCGACGCACTCTATGCCCTCAATGCCCAGGCCATGGACCTGCTCAACGGCGCCTTGCAGGAGCGCGTCGCAGGCCTGCAGCGGCAGTTGCTGTGGCAGCTCGGCCTGCTGGCGCTGGCCCTGGTGGCGGCCATCGTGCTGGCACGCGGCTTCGCGCGCTCCATCACCGTGCCGCTGGCACAGGCGGTGCAGCTGTCCAATGCCGTGGCCCAGGGCGACCTGCGCGCCACGGCCACGGCAGAGCACCATGGCAGCGATGAAGTGGGCCAGCTCATGGCGGCCCTGGTGCAGATGCGCCGCCAACTGACCGACGTGGTGGGCCAGGTGCGCGCGGGCTCCGAGGGCGTGGCCACGGCCAGCGCCCAGATCGCGCAGGGCAACCACGACCTGTCGGCACGCACCGAGAGCCAGGCCAGCGCTCTGGAAGAAACCGCCGCCTCGATGGAGGAACTGGGCTCCACCGTGCGCCAGAATGCGGACAGCGCGCGCCAGGCCAGTGCATTGGCCGGCGAAGCGCGCACCGTTGCAGTGCAAAGCGGCGAGGTCGTCACCCAGGTGGTGCAGACCATGCAGGGCATCAGCGCCGCGTCGCAGAAGATCGCCGACATCATCGGCGTGATCGACTCCATCGCCTTCCAGACCAACATCCTGGCGCTCAATGCCGC
>NZ_AKJX01000251.1 GCF_000276605.1 Acidovorax sp. CF316
GCGCCCAGCCGCTGGCGCCGGCCACGCACGTGGCCTGTGCCTCGGCGGGTGGGCGCATCCTGACCTTCGAGATCACCGAGCTCAAGACCATGGCCAATGGCGGCCGCGGCCTGATGCTGATCGACCTGGAGCCCAAGGACGCGCTGGCCGGTGCCGCGGCCTACACGCGCAGCATCCGCATCGACGGCATGGGCCGCGGTGGCAAGGAGCGTGAGGAAACCCTCGAGATCCGCTCCCTCAACAATGCCCGCGCCGCCCGGGGACGCAAGGGCAAAGCGGCCGACCTGGGTTTCAAGCCCTCTGCCGTGACACGCATCGAGTAGCCGCAAGCTGTCGCCAGCAAGCCACCCGCCCGGGTGGCTTTTCTTTTGGTGCGCCGCAACAGTCCACGGGTTGCTACGGATTGGACGAACGGCGGGAACGGGCGCACTATATGTAAAAAAGTGTCTGCCGTGGCGCGGGACGTGGGCTGGTGCCGTTTGTGCGACGATGCAGCAAGCCCACCCGGCGGTGGCCGGCAGACCTTGAAACCATCGACAACGACAGGAGACCATGATGTTCCAACGCATCCGGATTGCCCAGAAACTGTGGCTCGCCGTCATTTTCATCGTCGTCATGCTGGCCGGCGTGGTGGGCTTTTCGGCCTACCGCTCCGCCAAGGTGCAGGCCGAGGCGGACGTGGTCGCCCGCGAGATGCAGACCCGCGTGAACACCGCCATCCGCTGGGCGGGGCTGACCGAGACCAATGCCGCCCGCACCCAGGCGCTCATCGTGAGCAGCGATGCGGCGGTGGAAGCCGAGTTCAAGGACGTGATTGCCGCCACCTCGGCGCAGATCACCGAGGTGCAGAAGTCGCTGGAGGCCATGGCCCTGTCCGATGCGGACAAGGCGCAGATGGCCAAGATCGCCGATGCGCGCAAGACCATGATCGACCTGCGCGGCAAGGCGCGCCAGCTCAAGACCGATGGCAAGGCCGAGGAAGCGGTCACCCTGGTCAAGCAAACCTACAACCCGGCCGTCGCGGCCTACCTCACGGCGCTGCGCGATTTTGTCGACCTGCAGCAGAAGACCGCGCAGACCCGCCTGGCCGAGATGTCCGAGTCGCGCATGCTCACCGTGAAGATTGCGGCCGTGGCCGTGGCGGCGCTGCTGGCCGCCATCATTGCCGGCGCGTACTACCTGATCGGCAGCATCCAGCGCCCGCTGGCCCAGGCCAATGACCTGGCGGCCAAGATCGCGGCCGGCGATTTGAGCGAGCAGGGCGCGGTGACACGCGGCGACGAGTTCGGCGACCTGCTGCGTTCGCAGTATGCAATGAGCGACTCGCTCGGGCGCATGGTGCACCAGGTGCGCCAGAGCACCGACAGCATCGCTATCGCCAGCGCCGAGATCGCCACCGGCAACCATGACCTGTCGGCGCGCACCGAGCAGACGTCGAGCAACCTGCAGGAGACGGCGGCCGCCATGGAGCAGTTCACCAGCACCATCGCCCAGAGCGCGACCAGTGCGCGCCAGGCCAGCACCCTGGCCGCCAGCGCCACGGGCGTGGCCGAGCGCGGTGGCGCGGTGGTCACCCAGGTGGTCTCCACCATGGAGGACATCAACCACAGCAGCAAGAAGATCTCGGACATCATCGGCACCATCGACGGCATCGCCTTCCAGACCAACATCCTGGCGCTCAATGCAGCGGTGGAGGCCGCGCGTGCCG
>NZ_AKJX01000252.1 GCF_000276605.1 Acidovorax sp. CF316
CTGGCAGCCGCCGCCATTGTCAGCCTGCTGCTATCACTGCTCTTTGGCCCTGCACTGCAGGCGGTTGAAGAGCGGGTGGGTGACTGGGTCTGGCGCCTGGGCTCCCAGAAGACCGAGGAGCGCCGTGTCCTCGTGGTCGATATCGACGAAAAATCGCTCGCCGAAGTCGGTCCCTGGCCCTGGCCGCGCAGCACGCAGGCGCGCCTGATCGAGCAGATCGCCCAGATGGGCGCGCGCGAGCAAATCCTGGACGTGGTCTTCACCGACCCACGTGACGATGACGCGTCGTTGCTCGCCGCCGTGGCAGAGCACCGGCCGGTCCTTGCCCAGGTCTTTGCGTTGGGCGCATCCGGTCCTGGCACAGGGTTGCCGCAGCTCAGCGAGCAGGCGGCGCCGCGCGTGGGTCAGCCCGCGGGTGCGCTGGACTGGGCCAGCTGCCCGGCACCCTTCTCGGAAGCCCTGGGGCACCTGTCCAATTTCCCCGCGCTGGCGGCCCTCGGTGACATGCCCCAAGGGCGCACCGGCCACATCAGTCCCCGCATCGCAGACGATGGCGTGGTGCGCCACCAGCCGGCCATCATCTGCTGGCAAGGCAAGTCCTACCCCTCGCTGGCCATCGCCTCGCTGCTGCGCGCCACCTCCGAAACCAGCCTGCTGCTGCAGCGCGGCGGTTGGTGGGACGCACCCTGGACCCTGGGCAGCGCCGGCCAGGCATTGCCCGCACTGCCCCTGGATGAGCGGGGCAACATGCGGGTGGCCTGGCGCCTGCACCCCGACAGTTTCGTGAGCATTCCTGCCGCCGACGTGCTGGCGGGCCGTGTGCCGACCGACATCATGACCGGCGCCTGGGTGCTGGTGGGTGCCAGCGCCTTCGGCATGAACGACACCATCGCCACTCCTTACAGTGGTGCCAGTGCCGGGCTGCTTGCGCACGCCCAGATCCTGAGCGCCCTGGTGGACGGGCATACACCCTATACCCCGCGCGCCGCCTTGCCCCTGCAGGCGATCGCTGCCGCACTGGGCGCATTGCTGTTGTGGCTGCTGGTGCGGCTGGCCGGGCAGGGGGGGGCGGCTGTGCGCGACGCCCAGGCACCCACGCCCTCGCCCATGCTGCGCATGCCGGTGTACCTGCTGCCCGTGGCCGCCCTGGCCTATGCGCTGGCGC
Source organism: Acidovorax sp. CF316 (assembly GCF_000276605.1). Lineage (GTDB taxonomy): Bacteria > Pseudomonadota > Gammaproteobacteria > Burkholderiales > Burkholderiaceae_C > Acidovorax. The sequence continues at coordinate 1,166 of NZ_AKJX01000252.1, forward strand.
TGGTGGTGGCACATGCCCTGGCACTGTGGCTGGCCGATGTGTGGGTGGGTTGGCTGCTGCCAGCCGTCTTCGTACTGCTGGCCGGGGTGTTTGCCGGAACCATCGAGCATGCCCGCAGCCGCAGCGAGCGGGACCGCCTTTACCAGCACCTGGCCAGCTACCTGCCGGCGCCCGTGGCGGCAGCACTGGCGCTGCAGCCGCCGTCGAGCGCCATCCGCGCCAGCACGCGGCAGGTCAGTGTGCTGCTGGCAGACATTCGCAATTTCTCGGCCTACTGCGAAGCCCGTCCGCCGGAAGAGGCCGCAGCCGTGCTGCACGCCTTCTTTTCTGCCGCGAGCCGCATCGTGCAGGCGCATGGTGGCGTCATCGAATCCTTCCAGGGCGATGCCGTTGTTGCCGTGTGGAATGGTGCGGACGATGTCCCCCCGCCTTCAACGGCCGATGACCAGCACGCGCAGGTCCATTCACGACAGGCTGTCGCCGCCGCGCTCGACCTGCTAACGGAATCCTTCAAGCTGCTGCCCGACCCCGCCCCCGCCGGCCTGGAGCCGCTGAGCCTGGGTCTGGGCCTGGAAACCGGCCCCGCCATGGTGGGGTCCTTCGGCCTGGCCAGCCGCCGCACCCACACGGTCATGGGCCGCACCATCACCATTGCCAGCCGCTTGGTCGACCTGACGGTGGACCTCGCCCACCCCATCCTGGTGGGTGAGGGCATGGCGGCGCAGTTGGGCGGGCAGTTCTCCCTGGGTGCGCGGGCCGATGGCCGCGGCGCGCCGGAAACGCAGCACCTGCAGTCCATGGGCACCTTCCTGCTGGAAGGCCTGCGCGTACCCCACCATATATATGCTGTGCCCCTGGACACCCTGGCGGCCGAGCACCCGCCTGAACCGGGAGACAGCCAGGCGGCCCAACTCACAGCCCATGGCACAGCGTAGGCGGCACTACCATTTTTCTGCCCAATCCTGCGCAGCATCCGCCCCTTCGGGTTCAATGCCCCGCACGGTGTGGCTGCTCGCAATGGCCATGTGCGCGGCAACGGCCGCGCAGGCACAGTCCCCGGCGTCACCCGCCGCAAGGCCGGGCAAGGCCCTGCCTCCCCTGGCAGCCCCGGCCCAGGAGATAGTGCCTGCGTTCAATGTCCCCCAGGTTCCGCCAGCCGGGGCACAACCCAGCGCTGCGGAGGCGGCCGTGGCTGCCGTGTGCATCCCGGTGCCCGACGGCACGCCCGCCGACCGCCTGACCCCTTATGTGATCACCTGCCAGCGCGTGCCCGAATGGCTAGCCCAGCTGGGTGCCCTGCTCAACAAGGAAGGCCGCTACGACGAAGCTGCCGAGCACCTGGAGCGCTCGCTCATGCTCGCTCCCGACCAGATCCAGGCCGGGCTCGACTACGCCGTGGCACTGGCTGGCGTGGGCGACCTGCTCAGCGCCACCCAGTTGCTGGGCCAGTGGCTGGCCCGCCCCGACCTGCCCGACACCCTGCGCGCCAGCCTGGCCCAGGCCCAGCAGCGCTATGCGGCCGCGGGCCGTGCCAGCACCGGCTGGCAATGGCGCCGCCACGCCGGGCTGCGGCTGGGGCGCGACAGCAACCTGCTCGGCGCCCCCAGCATCACCAGCCTCACGCTGACACTGCCCACCGGCAACATCACCCTGCCAGTGGAAGAAAGCAGCCTGCCCCGCCCCGGCGCATACACCCGCGCTGACCTGCGCATGGACCTGGCGCGCCAATGGGCCGACGGCCAGCGCGTTGAGGTAGCTGCCGCAGTGCTGGCCCGCTCCGCCCCCCGGGCCTCGCAAACCGGAACCACGCAAGCTGAACTCGCCGGCGAGTACTCCCGCCTGGCGGGTGAAATCGGCTCGGCCGGTGATACGACCTTGCTGCAGCACTACACCGGCGCTGCGGTGGCCAGCCTGCACACACGCGGTGGCACACGTTACGCCAGCTTTCATCTGGGCACGGGCCTGCAGCTGCAAGACAAATACATGCCTACCAATGGCTCGGGCCCACTGGGCCCGCAAGGGTTGTCGGCAATATGCAACACGCGGGTGGGGGCCGAGGCGCAGCTGCGCAATCTATATAGCAACCCTGTGCTCTCGGGCCGCTATGCAGGCCTGGCCGTGTTGTGGAGCTGCAATGCACAGCCCCAGCAGGTGCTGGCCGATGGCGCGGGCCTGGCATTCAGCCAGTGGCAGATCGGCGTGCGCGCCGGCGTCGACTCGCCCACCGATGCCACCCGCCCCGGTGGCCGCCAGCAGCAGTACAGCCTGCGCGCCGCCACCCACCTGGGGCCCCGCTGGTACCTGGACGCAGAACTGGGCCACAACCGCGACACCACCGCCTACAGCGCCATCCTGGACAACGGGCGCGTGCGCAACACCACCCGCCTGTCCCTGCGCGCCGAGTACCAGCACCCCCTGCCCAGTCTGGCGCCAGGCGCCGTGGCGGTGTTCGGCTTCGAAGGCTTCAAGCAGACCGCCAACCTGTCCCTGTTCGCCATCCGCAGCAGCGGGCCCTACATCGCCATTCGCGGGCAGTGGTAGCGCCACGGGTCAAAGCCTGCGCGCCAGAAGGCGTCGGGCGAAACAGGCTTATTGGTCGTCAGCCAATGATTCTTGTAGAAGATCCCCCTGAATGTTGGCCTGCTGCAACATCGGGAGGCTCAGACTGGCGTCGCTCACAAGCGCACGGTACTTGTGATCCGCGTCACGCCCCGTCCGGTGGGATGCTTGCTACACTTCATCCCAAGTTGGCTAGGCATTGCTCTTGACCACTGGCATTTTTTTAAAAGTGCGTGTGATAATGCCAGAGCAAACTTGTAAAGATGGGGCTGAACGGGCACGCACGGCAGGTAAGCGTGGTGCACTAGACGGGCTGGCCTTGCTTTAGCAACTTGTTTTCATTTTTTAACTGTTAATAGGAAGTTTCAAATGCCTAAGCAAATTTTTGGTGTCGACGCGACTGTGACTATGCTGAACCGCGCGTTCAACGACCAGTCTCCTGCCAACTCTGTGTACAACAACCAAGTGGCCCAA
>NZ_AKJX01000253.1 GCF_000276605.1 Acidovorax sp. CF316
GCTGGCCGCCGGCCACCGCCATGGGTGCCACCAGCCTCCCGCCCACCGCCAGCTGGTCGCACCATTCCTGTGGCACGGCATCGCCGCCGGCTGCGGCAATGATGGCCGCGTAGGGCGCGCCCTTGGCGTAACCGACCATGCCGTCGCCCAGCATCAGGTGCACATTGGCCAGGCGAAACGGGCGCAGGTTGTCGCGCGCCTTGTCGTGCAGGCCGCGCAGGCGCTCGATGGTGTACACCTCGCGCGCCAGCAGGCCCAGCACGGCCGCCTGGTAACCGCAGCCGGTACCGATCTCCAGCACCCGGCCCAGGCCGGCCGGCCGGGCGCTCTCGGCCGACAGCAGCAGCTCGCACATGCGCGCCACCACGCTGGGCTTGGAAATCGTCTGCCCCAGGCCGATCGGCAGGCTGGTGTCTTCGTACGCCTGGTTGACCAGGCCACTGTCGACGAAGCGGTGGCGCTCCACCGTCGCCAGCGCCTGCAGCACGGCGGGCGAGGTGATGCCCCCGGCCGCGAGTTTTTGCACCATGCGGTTGCGCACCGCTGCCGAATCGAGCCCCACGCCCACGGCCGTGGCGGCCGGAGCCCGCTGGCCCAGCCCGGCGCCGGCGCCCTTGGGGGCGCCTGCGCCCACACCCGATCCAGCCGGGCGCGGCGCTGGCGTACCGCTGCCCGGGAGCCTGGCGGGAAAGCCCGGACGTCGCTGCATCACATGCCCGCCGCGAGCTTCGAGGCGGTCTGCGCCCAGTAGCCCAGGTTGTCGTGGTCCGTGAGGTCCACCTTGAGGGGGGTGATGGCCACATGCCCCTGCGCCGTGGCATGGAAATCCGTGCCCTCGGCATCGTCCTTGGCCGCGCCCGCATTGCCGATCCAGTACATCGCCTCGCCGCGCGGGCTCTCCTGCACGATCACGCGCTCGGCCGCATGCCGGCGCCCCAGCCGGCACAGCTTGATGGGCTTGAGCGCCGCCAGCGGCATGTTGGGGATGTTCACGTTGAGCAGCCAGGGCACCTCGGTCACCAGGCTCTGCGCCCGCATCTGCTCGACGATCTCGCGCGCCTTGGCGGCGGCCGCCTCGATCTCGCCCCAGCCCTTGTCCACCTGGGAGAACGCAATCGCCGGCACGCCGAAGAGGTAGCCCTCCATGGCCGCCCCCACGGTGCCCGAATAGATGGTGTCGTCGCCCATGTTGGCGCCGTTGTTGATGCCCGAGACCACCAGGTCGGGCCGGTAGCCCAGCAGCCCGGTGAGCGCGATGTGCACGCAGTCGGCCGGCGTGCCGTTCACATAGCGAAAACCATTGGCCGCCTTGTGCACGGACAGGGGCGAATGCAGGGTCAGCGCGTTCGATTTGGCACTGTTGTTGTGCTCGGGCGCGACCACTTCCACCTCCACACCCGCCAGTGTCTTGAGCGCGTCGTGCAGCGCCACGATGCCAGGGGCCTGGAAGCCGTCGTCGTTGGAAATCAGGATCTTCATGGATTGGGATCGGGTTTGCCTGGGATTGTAGGACGCGACCGAAGCGGGCGGGCCCCGGTCGCTCGGGGGACATCGCGGGCCGCGACGGCGCGCCTATCATCCGGCGCATCACTGACAGGAGACTTTTCCCATGCACGCTTGGCTCTGCACCAACCCCACCGGCGTCGAGGCCCTGGCCTGGACCGAACTGCCCACGCCCACGCCCAAGGCGGGGGAGGTGCTGATCGAGATCAAGGCCGCCAGCCTGAACTTCCCCGACCTGCTGATCGTGCAGAACAAGTACCAGATGAAGCCGCCGCTGCCCTTCGTGCCCGGCTCGGAGTACGCGGGTGTGGTGCAGGCCGTGGGCGAAGGCGTCACGCACCTGCAGGTGGGCCAGAACGTGGCCTGCCTGTCGGGCACCGGGGGCTTCGGCACCCACACCATCGCACCGGCCGCCCTATGCATGCCGCTGCCGCCGGGCTTCTCGCACGTGGATGCGGCGGCCTTCATCATGATCTACGCCACCTCCTACCATGCGCTGGTGGACCGGGCGCAGCTCAAGGCCGGCGAGACCGTGCTGGTGCTGGGCGCCGCGGGCGGCGTGGGCACTTCGGCCATCCAGATCGCCAAGGCCATGGGCGCGCGCGTGATCGCAGCCGCCTCCAGCGACGAGAAATGCGCGCTGTGCACCTCCATCGGGGCCGACGCCACCATCAACTACAGCAAGGACAACCTGCGCGAGGCCATCAAGGCCCTGACCGACGGCAAGGGCCCGGACGTGATCTACGACCCCGTGGGCGGCGATTTCGCCGAGCCGGCCTTCCGCTCCATCGCCTGGCGCGGGCGCTACCTGGTGGTGGGCTTTGCCTCGGGTCCCATCCCCGCCCTGCCCTTCAACCTGGCGCTGCTCAAGGGCGCCTCCATCGTCGGCGTGTTCTGGGGCGACTTCGCCAAGCGCGAGCCCAAGGCCAATGCCGCCATGATGGGCGAGCTGGCGCAGTGGTATGCCAAGGGCAGCATCAAGCCCGTGATCGACCGCACCATGCCCATGGCCGAGCTGCCTGCCGCCTACGCCCACATGGGCTCGCGCGGCGTGATGGGCAAGCTGGTCATGGTCAACTGAAGTGAAACACCCCCTGGGTCGCTTCGCGCCTTGCCCCTTAAAGGGGGACGCCCCCAGCGCAAACGCTGGATATGCCGCCTTCGCGGCGGGGCGGCCCTTGCGCGGGGGCACTGGCCTTGGGCGCGCCAGTTTCATGCGCCGTGCGTCGCACACAGCGCAATGAACAACTGACACCAAAAACTGACGCCCTGGGCGGCGCTCGCGACGGGAAACATGGCGCTGTGTCAAACTCGCGGTTCATCGCAGCCCCTGTTACTGGTGCCCGCCCATGGCCGACCGTCAACCCTACGAAATCGCACGCGAAACGCTCAAGCAGCTCTCGACCCGCCGGCTGGCCCCGACACCCGAGAACTACCTGGCGATCTACGATGAGATCGCTGGCGTGCGCAGTGCCGCGCCGTTTCCCGAGGCCCAGCTGGCCGGCATCCTGCGGCTGATCCCCGCCCAGACCCCGGCGCAAAAGCGCCTGCTCGGCCAGTTCGAGAAGGCCGTCGCCAACAAGGATTGGAGCAGCCTGCAGAGCGTGCTCGTGGGCTACGCCAACCTGGGCCTGAGCCCTGCCGCCGCCTCGCCGGTGGAGCTGCCCACCGCGGCGCCTGCCGCCACGCTGCCCGAGGACCTGGCCGAGCTGCTGGCCCGCCTGATCGACAACACCCTGCCCGCGCTGGGCGAGGACGATGCGCGCGTGCACGAGATGGCCGCCCAGCTCACCACCTTCCTGCGCGAGCCCGCCCCCCTCATCCCCACGCTGATGCTGATGCTGGGCAACTTCACCTACCGGCTGTCGTTCGCCACGGAAGACCAGGCGGCCATCCGCACCGGGCTGCTGGAGCTGCTGCACATGGTGTTCGAGAACATCGCCGTGCTCAGCGCCGACGACCGCTGGCTGCAGGGCCAGGCCGAGGCGCTGATGACCGCCTCCACCCCGCCGCTCACGCTGCGCCGGCTCGACGACGTGCAATTGCGCCTCAAGGACGTGATCTTCAAGCAGACCGAGGCCAAGGCCCGCTCCATGGAAGCCCAGGAGCAGATGAAGGACCTGCTGGCCACCTTCATCGAGCGCCTGGCGCAGATCACGGCCTCCAGCACCACCTACCAGGGCACCATGGAGCGCTGCGCCGACCTCATCGGCAAGGCCAGCAGCCTGCAGGAGATCGCACCCGTGCTCGAGGAGGTGATGACCGCCACGCGCAGCATGGCGCTCGACACCAAGCTCACCCACACCGAGCTGCTGGACCTGCGCGAACGCACCGAGGTCAAGCGCGCCGAAGTCGCCAAGCTGCAGCAGGAACTCGACCGTGCCAGCGCCCAGGCGCGGCATGACCCGCTGACCGGCAGCCTCAACCGCAAGGGCCTGGACGAGGCCATGGAGCGCGAGATCGCCCGCGCCCGACGCCTCGGTGCACCGCTGTGCTTTGCGCTGCTGGACATCGACAACTTCAAGCTCATCAACGACCGCCTGGGCCACAGCGTGGGCGATGCCGCCCTGGTGCACCTGGCGCAGGTCACGCGCGAGGTGATGCGCCCGCAGGACCTGCTGGCCCGCTACGGCGGCGAGGAGTTCGTGCTGCTGCTGCCCGACACCGCAGTGGAAGCCGGCGTGGCCGCGATGACGCGCCTGCAACGCGAGCTGACCACGCGCTTCTTCCTGCAGGGCAGCGAGAAGATCCTCATCACCTTCAGCGCGGGCGTGGCCCAGCTGCACGACAGCGAGAGCAGCTTCGACGCGATCAAGCGCGCCGATCAGAGCATGTACCTGGCCAAGCGCTCGGGCAAGAACCGCGTGATGGCTGCATGAGCCCCCGCCGGTGACTCCCCAGCAGCGCCGCGCATTCCTGCTGCTGGCCGCCCACGGCGCAGCCACCACCGCCCTGCCCCGCTGTGCCTGGGGCCAGCCGCAGCGCCAGCAGGCCAACCCCTTCGCCCTGGGCGTGGCCAGCGGCGACCCCAGTGCCGATGGCGTGGTGCTCTGGACCCGGCTGATCCCCGACGACAGCCACGCCAGCCAGGCTTTCACCGTGCGCTGGGAGCTGGCCGACGACGAAGGCTTCCAGCGCATCGTGCAGCGCGGCCAGGCCACGGCCCACCCGGGCCTGGGCCACAGCGTGCACGTCGAACTGGCCGGCCTGGCGCCGGGCCGCTGGTACCACTACCGCTTCATGCATGGCGACGCGGTGAGCGCCACCGGCCGCACACGCACCGCGCCCGCCGCCGATGCCCTGCCCGAACGTCTGCGCCTGGCCTTTGCCTCGTGCCAGCGCTGGGAGCATGGCCACTATGCGGCCTGGCGCCATGTGCGCGCGGATGCGCCGGACCTGGTGCTCTTCCTGGGCGACTACATCTACGAGTACGCCAGCCCCAGGGACACCTCGGGCCTGGCCCGCGTGCACGGCCTGCGCCTGGCCACCACCCTGGCCGACTACCGCGACCGCTACGCCCTGCACCGAAGCGACCCGGCCCTGCAGGCCGCCCACGCCGCCTGCCCCTGGCTGGTGACCTGGGACGACCACGAGGTGCAAAACGACTACGCCGGCCGCACGGGCAAGGGCGACCCCGCCGCCTTCCTGGCCCAGCGTAGCGCCGCCTGGCAGGCCTTCTACGAGAACATGCCCCTGCGCGCCTCCAGCCTGGTGCAGCGCGACTACACGGCCCTGCAGCTGTACCGGCGCCTGCCTTGGGGCCGCCTGGCGCAGTTGCATGTGCTCGATGCCCGCCAGTACCGCAGCCTGCAGGCCTGCCGCACCGCCAGTGCCAGCGGTGCCGGCGCCGTGCGCCCCAGGGACTGTGCCGAACTGGCCGAACCCGCCCGCAGCTTTCTGGGCACGGCCCAGGAACAGTGGCTGGACACGGGCCTGGCCAGCGATGCCCGGGACGGGCGCACCCGCTGGAGCGTGATCGCGCAGCAGACCCTGTTCTCGCCGCGCCACTACCCCTCGGGCGTGGTCTCTACCGACAGCTGGGACGGCTACCCGGCCGCACGCACCCGCCTGCTGCAATCCATCACGCAGCATGCCCCGCGCAATACCGTGCTGCTGGGTGGCGACATCCACCAGAATTACGTCTGCCGCGTGCTGGCCGACACAGCGCGGCCCGATGCCCCGGTGATCGCCAGCGAGTTCTGCGGTACCTCCATCAGCTCGCGCTCGGGCAGCACGCAGGACAAGGTGGACGCCGTGGTGCGCCACAGCCCCCATGTGCTGCTGGCCCGCTGCGAGCAGCGCGGCTATGGCCTGGCCGACATCACCCCTGGGCGCTGGACCACCAGCTTGCGCGTGCTCGACGACCCGCTGCGCGAGGACAGCGGCGCCAGCACGCTGGCGCGCTTCGTCGTGGAAGACCGGCGTGCCGGGCCGGTGCCGGCCTGAGCAAGGCGGCCAGCCTCCGGCAATACCCTTTCGGGCGCTTGTAGCATCCTGTAAAAAAAGCGCGCGGCCGCCGTGCAGGCGCCTTACCATGGCCCGTATTCCAGCCCCCTTGGAGACAAGCAATGCGCAAGACCACCCCCACCTTGACCCTGCTGGCCCTGGCCGCGCTGCTGGCCGGTTGCACCAGTGCCCCGCGGTTCGAATACGCGGTGCCGGCCCAGCCCGAAGGCTCCTCGGGCTACACCGAAAAGCCCGGCTGGGCCACCGAAAAGTTCGCTGTGGCCGCCGCCAACCCGCTGGCCACCGATGCCGGCTACCAGATCCTCAAGGCCGGTGGTTCGGCGCTGGATGCGGCGATTGCGGTGCAGATGGTGCTGACACTGGTCGAGCCGCAATCGAGCGGCATCGGTGGCGGCGCCTTCCTGCTGCACAGCGCCGGCACCAAGGTGGAGGCCTATGACGGCCGCGAAACGGCACCGGCGGCCGCCGACGAAAAACTGTTCCTCGGCCCGGACGGCAAGCCCGTGCCCTTCCACGACGGGGTCGTGGGCGGCCGTTCGGTCGGCGTGCCCGGCACCGTGCGCATGCTGGAGATGGCGCACAAGGAGCACGGCAAACTGCCCTGGGCCACGCTATTCCAGCCTGCCATCACGTTGGCCGAAGGCGGCTTCAAGGTCAGCGCGCGGCTGAACACCCTGGCTGCAGCCGACGCCCACCTCAAGAAGGACCCGGTGGCAGCGGCCTACTTCTACAAGCCCGATGGCGATGCGCGCGACGTGGGTTTCAACCTGCGCAACCCCGAGCTCGGTGCCGTGCTGCGCCGCATCGCGGCCGAGGGCAGCAAGGCCTTGCACGAGGGCGAGATCGCCCAGGCCATCGTGGACAAGGTGCAAAAGCACCCCACCAACCCGGGCAAGCTCAGCCTGGCCGACCTGGCCGGCTACCAGCCCAGGAAGCGCGAGCCCCTGTGCCACGACTACCAGGTGGCCAGCAAGAATTACCGCATGTGCGGCTTTCCGCCGCCCAGCTCGGGCGCCATCGCCATCGCGCAGATCCTGGGCATCCTGAAGAACACCGATGCGGCCGCCATGCCGCTCGAAAACGACCTGCCCACGGCCGACTGGCTGCACCTGTACACCGACGCCGCGCGCCTGGCGTTTGCCGACCGCGCCCAGTACGTGGCCGACCCCGATTTCGTGCAGCCGCCCGCCGGCAGCTGGGCCAGCCTGATCGCTCCAGCCTACCTGGCCGAGCGCGCCAAGCTCATCGGCACGCAGAGCCTCAAGGTCGCCCAGCCCGGCAAGCCGCCCGGCGCCGTGGCCACCAGCTACGCGTCCATGCCCGACCAGCCCGAGTACGGCACCAGCCACATCAGCATCGTCGATGCCTCGGGCAATGCGGTGGCCATGACCACCACCATCGAGGACCAGTTCGGCGCGCGCCAGATGGTCAAGGGCTTTTTGCTCAACAACGAGCTCACCGACTTCAGCTTTGCCCCGGCCGATGCCCAGGGCCAGCCGATCGCCAACCGCGTGCAACCGGGCAAGCGGCCACGCTCGTCCATGTCACCCACCCTGGTGTTCGACAAGGCCACGGGCGAGCTGCTGATGAGCGGCGGCAGCCCGGGTGGCGCGGCCATCATCCACTACACGGCCAAGACGCTGTACGGGGTGTTCAACTGGGGGCTGATGCCGCAGCAGGCGATCAACCTGCCCAACTTCGGTTCGATGAACGGGCCCTCCCTGCTGGAGGAAAAGCGTTTCCCTCCGCTCACGGTGGAGACCTTGCGCGCGCGGGGAGCCGAGGTGCGGGAGATGAACATGACCAGTGGCTTGCAGGCCATCACGCGGGGGCATGCGCATGGGAAGAAGCTGTGGTTTGGGGGGGCGGATCCGCGGCGTGAAGGGGTGGTGATGGGGGACTGATCTGGTTCTTCATGCATCGTCGGTCCTGTCCGTTGGAGTCGTGCGGTTTGCCTGGTTGAAGGGCGGGGGCCGGGATGTGCGCCCGGCGGCGCAGTAACTTTCTCTTGCGTCGCCAAGAGAAATTCACCAAAGAGAAGGCG
>NZ_AKJX01000254.1 GCF_000276605.1 Acidovorax sp. CF316
GGGGGTGCGGACGAAAACTTGGACTACCAAGAGGTAGTTCATGTATTCCTACGAAGACCGAATCCGAGCCGTTGAGCTCTATATCAAGCTGGGCAAGCGCGTCAGACCCACTATCCGTCAGCTGGGCTACCCCACCAAAAATGCATTGAAAGGCTGGTACCTTGAGTATCAGCAGCGCCAGGACCTTGCCCCTGGCTATGCAGGTAGAGAACCCAAGTTCTCACAGGCTCAGAAGGTTGCAGCCATCGAGCACTACCTGACCCACGATCAATGCATTGCGGCCACCATGAGGGCCCTGGGCTATCCTGGGCGTGGAACCCTGACCAAGTGGCTTCGTGAAGCCCTTCCTGACGTCAGGAGAGCCGTTGTTGGCAGTGTGGGCCAACGAAGGTATCCCGATTCCTTGAAGCAGGTGGGAGTGATGGAGCTTTGCACCCGGCAGGAAAGTGCGCAGGCGGTGGCCGACAAGCTCGGCGTGTGCCGGCCGACGTTGTACAACTGGAAGAACCAGCTTCTGGGACGTGAGGCACCCGCATCCATGAAACACACCGATCAATCACCGCAGGCGCGAGAGCGGGAAGAGCTCGAGCGCCAGGTTGAGATACTGCGCCGCGAAGTCAGGCAACTGCGCCTTGAGCAGGACCTCTTGAACAAGGCCAATGAACTGTTAAAAAAAGGCCTGGGCGTCGATCTGCAGCTCCTGTCCAACCGGGAGAAGACACTGCTGATTGACGCCCTCAAGGAGAACTATGGCCTGCCAGAGCTTCTTGCACAGTTGGGTCTTGCGCGTAGTTCGTACTTCTACCATCGGGCCCGTGCTGTGATTGGCGACAAGTACCTCCAAGTGCGACAGTCCATCACTGAGATCTTTGAGTCGAACCACCGCTGCTACGGCTACCGCAGGCTGCAGGCCTCCCTGGCAAGAGAGCAAGGCCCAATCTCCGAAAAGGTAGTGCAGCGGCTGATGAAGCAAGAGAGCTTGGTCGTTGCAAAGCCCAAGAGGCGGCGGTATGCGTCCTACCTGGGCGAGATCAGCCCGGCGCCGGAGAACATCATCAACCGTGACTTCCAGGCTGCAGCGCCCAACGAGAAATGGCTGACCGACATCACGGAGTTCCAGATCCCTGCAGGCAAGGTCTACCTGTCGCCGATCATCGACTGCTTCGACGGGATGGTGGTGAGCTGGACCATTGGCACGAGCCCGGACGCTGAACTGGTCAACACCATGCTGGATGCTGCCATAGAGACTGTGACGGCGACCAGCGACCGACCAGTGGTCCACTCAGACCGCGGAGGACATTACCGCTGGCCAGGCTGGCTCTCAAGAATGAGCGAGGCCAACCTCACCCGCTCCATGTCCCGCAAGGCGTGCTCGCCGGACAACGCAGCCTGCGAGGGGTTCTTCGGTCGGCTGAAGAACGAACTGTTCTATCCTGGGGACTGGAAGAGCGTCACCATTGAGCAGTTCATTGAGGTGGTCGATGACTACATCCGCTGGTACAACGAGAAGCGGATCAAGATCTCCCTTGGCTCTCTCAGCCCCATCGAATACCGGGTGAGCCTTGGACTTGCGGCATAAAACCAGTCCAAGTTTTTATCCGCACCCCC
>NZ_AKJX01000255.1 GCF_000276605.1 Acidovorax sp. CF316
CCCGCCGGGTGAGGTAGCCGATGGCCAGCACGGCGACCGAGAGGCAGGCCAGCTCGAAGGTGCGGCGCGTACGGGGAGAGAGCTTTTCGAGCACCAGCGTCACCCGCACGAAGTCGCCGTGCTTGAAGGCATGGGCCATGGTCAGGAAGGCGGCGGCGGCGCACAGCCAGGCCACCACGTCGTTGATGGCACCGGTGGGAAAGCCGAACTGGCGCCCCAGGGACTGCACCACCATGAGCACGCAGATGCCGGCGATGCACCAGGCACCGATGGTGCCGGCAATGCCATAGCTGGCGTCGAGCACCCGCCGCAGCAGGTGCGGCGGTACGGCCACCCCGGCGTGCACACCGGCGGGGGCCGGAGAGGTTTGGGTCAGGGAAGACATGGTGGCCCCATCACTTCCTGGTGTTGAAGGCTTCGATCACGGCCTTGCCTTCGTCACCGGCGACCTTGATCCAGTCGGCCGTCATGCGCTCGCCGATCGGCTTGAACTCCGCCTTCAGGCCTGCGGCCACGGTGTCCACCTGCATGCCCTTGGCCGCAAGCTCCTTGAGGTACTCCTGGTCCTTCTGCTCGCTCAGGGCCCAGCCGCGGCGCTCGGCCACGGCGGCCTGTGCGAGCACGGCCTCCTGCGTAGGCTTGTCCAGTGCATCGAAGGTCTTCTGGTTCACCACCACGGCATTGCGCGGCAGGAAGGCCGAGACGGCGTAGAAGTACTTCACGCTCTCGTAGAGCTTGCTTTCCACGCCGCTGGCGCTGGAGGTGAGGAAATTGTCCACGGTGCCGGTGGTGAGCGCGGCGGGCAGCTCGGCCAGCTGGATGGTCACGGGCTGGGCGCCCACGGCCACGGCGATGCCCGAGGTGACGGGGTTGAAGGCACGCATCTTGGTGCTCTTGAGGTCCTTGAGCGCCGTGACGGGCTTGGTCGAGTACAGGCTTTGCGCGGGCCAGGCCACGGTGTACAGCAGCTTCATGCCCTGGGACGCGAGGGTCTTGTTGAGCATGGGGCGCGAGACCTGGTCCAGGCGCTTGGCGTCGGCATAGCTCGTGGCCAGGAAGGGGATGGAATCGAGGCCGTAGGCCGCCGACTCGTTGGCCGCGCCGGAGAGGATGAACTCGCCTGCCGGCACCTGGCCCGACTGCACCGTGCGCTTGATCTCGTTGGCCTTGAACAGCGAGGCATTGGGGTGCACCGTGATCTTGAGCTTGCCGCCCGTGGCCTTGTCCACGTCCTGGGCGAACTGCTGCAGGTTCTGCACCTGGAAGGTGTTGGTGGCGTAGCCCGAGGGCAGGTCCCACTTGGCCTGGGCCTGGGCGATGCCGGCGAACGCGAGGGCACACATACTGAAAGCGATGGTTTTCATGGGGAGGCTCCTGGTTTTAGAAACTGGCGAGTTGGTGGTTGAGGAGGTCGGAAATCAGCATGCAGCCCGGGGCATGGGTGATGCAGAACGCCGGCTGGGCGTGCAGGATGGCGGACTGGGGCGTGACGCCGCAGGCCCAGAACACAGGGATCTCGCCGGGCATCAGCGCCACGGCATCGCCGTAGTCGGGCTTCGTGATGTCGGCGATGCCGATCAGCGACGGGTCGCCGATGTGCACGGGCGCGCCATGCACATTGGGAAAGCGCGAGGTCACCTGCACGGCGCGGATCACGTCGGCCGCCGGCATGGGCCGCATGGTCACCACCATGGGGCCGCCGAAGGGGCCGGCCGGCTCGGTCTGCAGGCTGGTGCGGAACATGGCCACGTTCTTGCCTTCGTCGACATGGCGCAGGCGGATGCCGGCCTCGATCAATGCCGACTCGAACGAGAACGAGCAGCCCAGAATGAAGGTCACGAGGTCGGCGCGCCAGAAGGCCTTGATGTCCGTCACCTCCTCGGCCAGCTCGCCATGGCGCCAGACGCGGTACAGCGGCACGTCGCTGCGGATGTCGATGCCCTCGCCCAGGCTCGGCAGCGTGAACTGGCCGGGCTCGCTCACCGCCAGAACCGGGCAGGGCTTGGGGTTGCGCTGGCAAAAGCGCAGGAAATCGCCGGCCTGCACCTCGGGCAGGATGACCAGGTTGCCCTGCACATGGCCATCGGCCAGGCCGCTGGTGTGCGAGGTCCACAGGCCCTGGCGGATCACGCTGCGCACGTGGCGGGGGTTGTCGCTGCCTTGCGGGCCAAAGACCTGGGGTGTGTTGTTGTGTGTGGATTCCACCGTGGTTCCTAGCGTTGCGAAATGTCGGATGCGTGACGATGGGTGGATTGTGTTGGCGCTCCATCACCCCTGGCAAATTCAAAAAATTTCTCTCAGCCCATCGATTTTTTCGATGCACTGCGCTGGAGCACACTTCACCCAACTTGGTGCTAAGTGGAAACCCTAGGGGAATGAGAAGTGGGACTTTCGCCCGTTCAGAAACGCACATGCGTGTCAGCGAAAACAGCGCTCTACGGCGGTGATGGCGGGTGCGGGCACGGGTTGGGGATGTCCCATCGATCCCTGGCGGGACCGGGCACGGGGGCCTGCATGCCGTCGCCAGGCTGCACCAACAACAGGCACGGCCGGGCCGAAGAGGCAGCCCAGGACCTGCCAGGTGCCCGAAAACGGGGGGCAAACCGCTGCGCGGCAGCCCGACCGGCCTGCGCCGAAGCAGCGCCCGGTGCGCCTTGTCAGCCA
Organism: Acidovorax sp. CF316; assembly: GCF_000276605.1. Taxonomy (GTDB): domain Bacteria; phylum Pseudomonadota; class Gammaproteobacteria; order Burkholderiales; family Burkholderiaceae_C; genus Acidovorax. The sequence goes on from NZ_AKJX01000255.1 coordinate 2,665, forward strand.
GGCTTCAGCTTTTGGCGCGGCCCTTGCTGCGCTCGGCCTGCAGTTCGACAAAGGCCAGGGCCGAGCGGACCACACCCTCCACGGCCGGCGAAGAGGGGTCTTCGCGGTAGCTCAGGTGGATGGGCAGGGGCCGCAGTTCGGCCTCGCAGGCCAGCGGGCGCAGGTCGGGGAACGCCAGCAGCCGCTGCACGGCCTGGCGCGGCAGCGTGGCCACGCCGAAGCCGCCCTGCACCAGTTGCACCATGGCCGAGATGGAGGAGATGGTGTGCACGCAGCGTGGCTCCACCTGGGCCTGGCGCAGCACGTCCAGCAACGAGACATGCGGCTGCGAGCCGCGCTGGAAAGTGAGGATGTCGGTCTCGGCAAAGTCCGCGAGCGCATAGCGCCGCTTGCGGTGCAGGGTGCTGTTGCCCACGAAGACCATCTCCATGGGGGTGAGTGCCTGGGTGCGGATGCCCTCGGCCGACGCCGGCAGCGCGGCGAACACCGTGTCCAGCGCGCCGCGGCGGATCTGGTCGAGCAGCACGGGCGTGGTCTCCACCGTGAGTTCGAGCTCCAGCAGCGGGTTGTCCTTGCGCAGCTGTTCGATCCACGGGATCAACCAGGAGTGCAGCACCGACTCGATGGCCCCCAGGCGGATGGAGACCTCCATGGGCGCGCCCGAGCCCATCTCGGCCTTGAGCTGGCGCTGCAGCTCCAGCATGCGCTTGGCGTAGGTGAGAAAGCGCGTGCCCGCCACCGTGAGCTTGAAGCGCTTGTCGCTGCGGTCGAGCAGCAGCACGCCGAGCTCCTCCTCCAGCGCGGCCACGCGGCTGGACATGGCCGACTGGGTGAGGAACAGCTTCTCGGCAGCGCGCGTCACGCTGCGCAGGGAGGCAACCCAGTAGAAGGCTTCGACGAAACGCAGGTTCATGGTTTTTCCGTGGGGCGGCGGCGCCAGGATTGTGCGCCTGCCAGGAAGCTGCAGAGCACCGAACGTGCCAGTGGCGCAGCGGCCAGCCCTATTCCGCGAACAACGGCAGGTCGGCCTTCTTGAGCGTGCGCAGCACGAAGCTCGAACGGCTGTGGCGTATGCCCTTGATCTTGTAGAGCTTCTCGCGCAGCAGGCGCTCGTAGTCGCGCGTGTCCTTGACCACCACGCGCAGCAGGTAGTCGTAGTCGCCCGAGACCAGGTGCGCCTCGATCACCTCGGGGATGCTGGCCAGCGTCTCGCCGAACTTCTCGAGCGTGTTGTCCGAATGGCTGTCCAGGGTGACCTGCACCAGCACCGTGTCCGACAGGCCCAGCGCCTGCGGGTTGAGCCGCACGGTGTAGCCCTGGATGACACCGGCCTCCTCCATCTTCTTGATGCGGCCCCAGCACGGCGAGGGACTCAGGCCCACGGCCTGGCCGATCTCCTGCAGGCTGGCGCGCGCATCGCCCTGCAGCACAGCGAGAATTTTTCTGTCCAAGCGATCCATGGCCCCAATTATTCATGAATATCTACATATGCAGCAAATTTTTCTGCATTATTGGAATATAGAGCGAAAAATGGAAAGAACTGCTGCGTCTCGCAGCGCATACTTTGGACATCAAGGCGCTCTTACCGGAGCGCACAAACTGACAGGGCCCCGGACTGGTTACCGCCAGACCGGGGCACTTGGCAAACCACACCGGAGCAGCATGGCCTCCACCCCTCCCTCCTCTCTCGCACCGCCTTCCTCTTGGCGACAAGCCCCCTTTGTCGCCCAGGCGACCATTGGCGGCGATTCATGGCGTTGATAAGCACGCTTACCAGCACAAACCCCGATGCCCGGCGCCATGCTGCAGCGCCATAATTTTTGAGGCTGCGGTTCCGTGCTGCACCGCGACCCGGGCACGCCACGGACCCCGGCCAGAAACATACTTACAGGAGACACCATGCAATTGACTTCCCTCGCTGCGGGCCTGGGCCTTGCGCTCGGCTTGATGGCCACCGCCAGCGCGCAGACCACCACGCTCAAGATCGGCTACGCCACGGCGCCCGATTCGCACTACGGCGTGGGCTCCAAGGTCTTCTGCGACGAAGTCGAGAAGGGCACGCAGGGGCGCTACAAGTGCCAGTACTTCCCCAACTCCGCGCTGGGCGGCGAGCGTGAGCAGATCGAAGCCATCCAGCTCGGCACGCAGGACCTGGTGAACACCTCCACCGGCCCCGTGGGCAACTTCGTGCCCGAAGTGAAGATCGTCGACATCCCCTTCCTGTTCCGCGACTACGACCACGCGCGCAAGGTGATGGACGGCCCCATCGGCCAGGACATCCTGACCAAGTTCCCGAGCAAGGGCATCATCGCGCTGGCGTGGACGGAAAACGGTTTCCGCCACATGACCAACAGCAAGCGCGACATCGTCAAGCCCGACGATGCCAAGGGCCTGAAGATGCGCACCATGGAAAACAAGGTGCACATGGACGGCTACCGCACCTTCGGCATCCTGCCCACGCCCATGGCCTTCCCCGAGCTGTTCGGCGCCATGCAGCAGGGCACGGTGGACGGCCAGGAGAACCCCATCCCCGTGATCCTGTCGGCCAAGTTCTCGCAGGTGCAAAAGCACCTGTCGCTCACCGGCCACGTGTACTCGCCGGCGCTGCTGCTGCTCTCGCCCAAGGTCTGGAACAAGCTCAATGACGCGGACAAGAAGGTCTTCACCGATGCCGCCAAGAGCGCCTCGGTGGCCCAGCGCAAGAAGGTCAACGACGACGAGAACAACGGCATCGCCCTGCTCGAGCAGCAAGGCATGAAGGTCATCAAGACGGTGGACGGTGCCGCCTTCCGCGAAGCGCTCAAGCCCGCCTATGTCGGCTATGCCAAGGAGTTCGGCGCCGACAACATCAAGAAGATCCAGGACGTTCGTTAACTCTTTTGAGCGACTCACACAGCCCTCCTGGCGTCGTTGTTGCGTCTTGCCGTACTGGTTGTACTGTCTGCGACGCAACGCCTAGCCAGGACCGCTTCGCTGGGCTGTGTGAGCCGCTCTTGACCCGCGCCCCGCATCGCCCGGCCCACACAAGGCGCCGGGCGCTTTTGCTTTGACCCTGCACGCCCTTGTCCAAGACCGTCCCGTGAAAACCTTCGAACGCTATTTTCTGGCCGCCAACCGCTGGGCATTGATCCTGCTGCTGGCGGCCATGTCCATCATCATCTTCACCAACGTGGTGATGCGCTATGTGACCCACAACTCGCTCGAATGGGCCGAGGAGGTGTCGCGCCACATGATGATCTGGCTGACCTTCCTGGGCGCCGGCCCGGTGCTGCGCTATGGCGGCCACATCGCGGTGGAGAACCTGCAGGATGCCCTGCCCCGCACCGGTGCCATCGCCCTGCGTGCCGTGGTCGCGGCATTGCTGTTCGCCTTCTTCGGCTTCATGGTCTGGTACGGCTGGCTGTACATGCAGCGCACCATGTTCCAGATGACGGCCGTGACGCAGGTCCCGTTTGCCTACATCTACAGCGCCATGCTGATCGGCGGCGTGCTGCTCATCGTGCACTTCCTGTTCATCGTGCGTGGCTACGTCATGGACCGCACGTTCGCGGCCGACGCGCACTTCGATGCGAATGCGAGTGCCTCCCTATGAGCGCGTCCATCATCCTCATCGTATCGGCCTGCCTGTTCCTGGCCATGGGCGTGCCCGTGGCGTTTGCGCTGGGCCTGTCCACCGCGGCCACGCTGATCCTGGCCGAGAGCTACCCGCTGATGGTGCTGCTCAAGGAGACCTTCACCGGCATCGACAGCTTTCCGCTGATGGCCGTGCCCTTCTTCATCCTCGCGGCCGAGCTCATGAGCGGCGGCTCGCTGACCGAGGTGCTGCTGCGCTTTGCCGGCCAGTTCGTGGGCCACAAGCGCGGCGGGCTGGGCTACACCAACGTGGTCTCGCTGACCTTCTTCTCGGGCATCTCGGGCTCGGCTCTGGCCGATGCAGCGGGCCCGGGCTCGATGCTGATCCGCATGATGGACAAGGCCGGCTACGACCGCTCGTACGCGGCGGCGCTCACGGCCTCCACGGCCATCGTCGGGCCCATCATCCCGCCGTCCATCATCATGATCATCTATGCGCTGCAGGACGAGACCGTCTCGGTGGGCGCGCTGTTCGTGGCCGGCCTGCTGCCGGGCCTGCTGATCGCGGTGGCCATGTGCGTCGTGAACTTCCATGTCTCCAAGAAGCGCAACTACAAGGGCGACGGCCGGATGCCGCCCCTGGCGGAGATCCTGCAGACCACCTGGAAGGCGCTGCCCGCCATCCTGCTGCCGGTGGTGATCCTGGGCGGCATGCGCGCCGGCTGGTTCACGCCCACCGAGGCCTCGGTGGTGGCGGTGTTCTATGCGCTGGTGTGCGGCAAGTTCGTCTACCGCACGCTGCAGTGGAAGGCGCTGCCCGACATCCTGGCGCGCTCGGCCCTGCTGTCGGCCTCGGTGCTGATCATCATCGGGCTGTCGGCCGCGTTCGCGTGGATCCTGACCATCGAGGGCATTCCGCAGCAGATGGCCGACTGGCTGGTGGGCATGAACCTCTCACCGTGGATGTTCCTGATCATCGTGAACATCTTTCTGCTGCTGTTCGGCATCTTCATCGAGCCACTGCCGGGCGTGATGGTGCTCGCCCCCATCCTCGCGCCCGTGGCCGTGAAGCTGGGGATCGACCCGATCCACTTCGCGATGGTGGTGATCTACAACCTCACGCTGGGCATGATCACGCCGCCCGTGGGCGGGCTGCTGTTCGTCACCTGCAACGTCTCGCGCGTGCCCATGTCGCAACTGGTGCGCGAGCTGGTGCCCTTCCTCTGGGCCCATGGCGTGGTGCTGGTGGTGCTGACCTTCATCCCGCAGCTGTCGACCTGGCTGCCCAAGGTACTCGGGTTCATCAAGTAGCGAGGCTGTTGGCCCGACGCTGCCCTCCAGCGGATATACTTGCGCCCGTCAGGAGAGAGTCCCCTTCGCGGGGGCCGCCGAAGGCGCAGGGACACCCCGAACGCTCAGGCAAAAGGACTGGCAAGCGCCTGCAGGGATGCAGGCGTTCCCTTGCTGGAGAGAGGTGGCCGCGCAGCACAGCGCAGGCCATCCACCGAAGGAGCAAGCCGCAGCCGCCAGCCAGGGTGGTGCGGTGAATCTCTCAGGTAAAGCGGACAGCAGGCAAATCCCGCAACCCATGCACGGGTTGCGGCTTTCATTTGCCCGGAGTCCGCCCCATGTCTGCCCCTGCCGCTACCGCAGCCCCCCTGCTCACCACGCCCCTGAACGCCCTGCACCTGGAGCTCGGCGCCCGCATGGTGCCGTTCGCGGGCTATTCCATGCCCGTGCAGTACCCCGCCGGCCTGATGGCCGAGCATGTGCACACCCGCACCGCAGCCGGTCTGTTCGACGTATCGCACATGGGCCAGCTCCAGCTCGTCGGCCCGGATGCCGCCGCGGCCTTCGAGACCCTGGTGCCCGTGGATGTGGTCGACCTGCCCGTGGGCAAGCAGCGCTACGGCCTGCTGCTGACCGACGAAGGCACCATCATCGACGACCTGATGTTCTTCAACCAGGGCAACGACACGCTGTTCGTGATCGTCAACGGCGCCTGCAAGGTGGGGGACATCGCACACATCCAGGCGCGCATCGGCCAGCGCTGCGATGTGGTGCCCATGCCCGACCACGCCCTCCTGGCGCTGCAGGGCCCGCAGGCTGTGACCGCCCTGGCGCGCCTGGCCCCGGGCATCGAGAAGCTGGTGTTCATGACCGGCGGCAGCTACACCATCGCCGGCTGCGACTGCTTCGTCACGCGCAGCGGCTACACGGGCGAGGACGGTTTCGAGATCTCGGTGCCCGCGGCCCAGGCCGACACGCTGGCCCGCGCCCTGCTGGCCCAGCCCGAGGTCAAGCCCATCGGCCTGGGCGCACGCAACTCGCTGCGCCTGGAAGCCGGCCTGTGCCTGTACGGCAACGACATCGACACCACCACCACCCCGCCCGAGGCGGCGCTGAACTGGGCGATCCAGAAGGTGCGCCGCACCGGCGGCGCGCGCGCAGGCGGCTTTCCCGGTGCCGACAAGGTGCTGGCACAGATCGACAACCCCGCCAGCCTGCCACGCAAGCGCGTGGGCCTGGTGGCGCTGGAGCGCGTGCCCGTGCGCGAGCACACCGAATTGCAGAGCACCGATGGCCAGAAGATCGGCGAAGTCACCAGCGGCCTCTTGGGCCCCACGGTGAACGAGCCCGTGGCCATGGGCTACGTGAGCCCCGCGTTTGCCGCCATCGGCACCCGCGTGAACGCCATCGTGCGCGGCAAGGCCGTGGCCATGGAAGTGCGCGCCATGCCGTTCACGCCTGCCAACTATTTCCGCGGCTGATTTCACACCGCTGCGGGCCCGGCCCGCTACATTGCAGATTCCTTCATTTTTCAAAGCCCCAGGAGCTTTCCCCATGACCGTCAAATTCTCCAAAGACCACGAATGGATCAACGCCGCCGACGCCGACTCCGCCGTCGTGGGCATCACCGTGCACGCCCAGGATGCCCTGGGTGACGTGGTGTTCGTGGACCTGCCCGAAGTGGGCAAGAGCTTCGCCCAGGGCGAAGTCGCCGGCGTGGTCGAGTCCGTGAAGGCCGCCGCCGACGTGTACATGCCCGTTTCCGGCGAGATCGTCGAAGTCAACGAAGCCCTGCGCGCCGATCCGTCGCTGGCCAATTCCGATCCCCTGAACGCGGGCTGGTTCTTCAAGGTCAAGCTCAGCGATGCCGGCCAACTCGACGCGCTGCTGTCCGAGACCGACTACACCGAGTTCGCCAAGAACGCCTAAGCCCTGCCCCCTGCCTCGAAGAAGCCTGAGACCTGCCCCATGTTGATGCAATCCGCCCTGCCGCTCGGCGCGCTCGAAAACGCCACCGAATTCCTGCCCCGCCACATCGGCATCGACGCGGCCGACGAAGCGCACATGCTGTCGGTGATCGGCGAGGCCTCTCGCCGCGCCCTCATCGAGAGCATCGTGCCGCGCTCGATTGCACGCAGCACGGCCATGGACCTGCCCACCCCCGTGACGGAGGCGGCGGCCCTGGCGGAGCTCAAGGCCATGGCAGGCAAGAACCAGGTGCTCAAGAGCTTCATCGGCCAGGGCTACTACGGCACGCACACGCCGGGCGTGATCCTGCGCAACATCCTCGAGAACCCGGCCTGGTACACGGCCTACACGCCCTACCAGGCCGAGATCTCGCAGGGCCGCATGGAGGCCCTGGTCAACTTCCAGACCATGGTCTGCGACCTGACCGGCATGCCGATTGCCAACGCCTCCATGCTCGACGAGGCCACGGCCGCGGCCGAGGCCATGACCCTGGCCAAGCGCTCGGTCAAGAGCAAGAGCAACCGCTTCATCGTCGCCGGTGACGCGCATCCGCAGACCATCGAGGTCATCCAGACCCGTGCCAAGCCGCTCAACATCGAGGTGGTGCTGGCCAATTCCGCGCCCGAGTGGCATGCCGCGCTCGACGGCGAATACTTTGCCGTGCTGGCCCAGTACCCCGCCACCAGCGGCCGCATCGACGAGCTGCGCGCCGACGTGGAGAAGGCCCATGGCAAGCAGGCCGCCTTCATCGCCGCCGCCGACCTGCTGGCGCTGACCCTGATCACACCGCCCGGCGAATGGGGCGCCGACATCGTCGTAGGCACCACCCAGCGCTTTGGCATGCCCATGGGCGCGGGCGGCCCGCACGCCGCCTACATGGCCTGCCGCGATGAGTTCAAGCGCTCCCTGCCTGGCCGCCTGGTCGGCGTGAGCGTGGACACCCATGGCAAGCCCGCCTACCGCCTGGCGCTGCAGACGCGCGAGCAGCACATCCGCCGCGAAAAGGCGACTTCCAACATCTGCACGGCCCAGGTGCTGCCGGCCGTGGTGGCCAGCATGTACGCCGTGTACCACGGCCCCGAGGGCTTGAAGCGCATCGCCCAGCGCGTGGCCAGCTACACCGCCATCCTGGCCAAGGGGCTGGAGCAGCTGGGTGCGCCCGTGCGTCCGCAGGCGACATTCGACACCCTGACGCTCAAGACCGACGGCGCCACCCAGGCCATCGCCGCGCGCGCCGTGCAGCTGGGCGCCAACCTGCGCGTGTACTTCGAGCACTACCTGTGCATCTCGCTCGACGAGACCACCACGCGTGCCGACATCGCCCTGTTGTGGAAGGTCTTCGCCAAGGACGGCCAGGCCCTGCCGACCTTCGACGCCTTCGAGAAGGGCGTGGAGCCGCTGATCCCGGCCGAACTGCGCCGCACCAGCAGCTACCTCACGCACCCGGTGTTCAACACCCACCACAGCGAAACCGGCATGCTGCGCTACATCCGCCAGCTGTCGGACAAGGACCTGGCGCTGGACCGCAGCATGATCCCGCTGGGCAGTTGCACCATGAAACTCAATGCCACGAGCGAGATGATCCCCATCACCTGGCCCGAGTTCGCCCAGGTGCACCCCTTCGCACCGGCCGAGCAGCTCGCAGGCTACCGCGAGCTCGACGAGCAGCTGCGCGCCTGGCTGTGCCAGGCCACGGGCTATGCCGGCATCAGCCTGCAGCCCAATGCCGGCTCGCAGGGCGAATACGCAGGCCTGCTGGCCATCAAGGCCTACCATGAGGCCCAGGGCCACGGCCACCGCAACATCTGCCTGATCCCCAGCAGCGCGCACGGCACCAACCCTGCCAGCGCGCAGATGGTGGGCATGCAGGTGGTGGTGACGGCCTGCGACGCCAACGGCAACGTGGACCTCGTGGACCTGCAGGCCAAGTGCGAGCAGCACAGCGCCAATCTGGCAGCGGTGATGATCACCTACCCCAGCACGCACGGTGTGTTCGAGACCCAGGTCAAGGAGCTGTGCGCCCTGGTGCACCAGCACGGCGGCCGCGTCTACGTGGACGGTGCCAACATGAACGCCCTGGTGGGCGTGGCAGCGCCCGGCGAGTTCGGCGGCGACGTGAGCCACCTGAACCTGCACAAGACCTTCTGCATCCCCCACGGCGGTGGCGGCCCCGGCGTGGGCCCGGTGTGCGTGGTGGAAGACCTCGTGCCCTACCTGCCCGGCCATGCCACGGCCGGCGTTGCTGGCGGCGTGGGCGCCGTCTCGGCCGCGCCCCTGGGCAATGCCGCCGTGCTGCCCATCAGCTGGATGTACTGCCGCATGATGGGCGCCGAAGGCCTGCAGGCCGCGACCGAGACCGCCATCCTGTCGGCCAACTACATCAGCGCGCGCCTCAAGGACCACTACCCCACGCTGTACGCCAGCGCCAACGGCCATGTGGCGCACGAGTGCATCCTGGACCTGCGCCAGTTGAAGGACACCAGCGGCGTGATGGCAGAGGACGTGGCCAAGCGCCTGATCGACTACGGCTTCCACGCGCCCACGCTGAGCTTCCCCGTGCCCAACACGCTGATGGTGGAGCCCACCGAGAGCGAGACGCTGTTCGAGATCGACCGCTTCATCGACGCGATGATCGCCATCCGCGAGGAGATCCGCCAGATCGAGGCGGGTGCCTGGCCGCAGGACAACAATCCATTGAAAAACGCACCGCACACGGCGGAGAGTCTGCTCACCGGCGAGTGGACACGTCCGTACCCGCGTGAGACGGCGGCCTATCCTGTGGCTGCGCTGCGCAGTGCCAAGTACTGGTCGCCCGTGGGGCGGGTGGACAATGTGTGGGGGGATCGCAATCTGTCTTGCAGTTGCATTCCGGTCAGCGACTACGCTTGATCTTGCGCGGCAGGGGCCTTCTGTTGCTCCTTGCCTGCGTTGAGGGCGGAGGCCGGGATGTGCGCCCGGCGGCGCAGTAACTTTCTCTTGCGTCGCCAAGAG
>NZ_AKJX01000256.1 GCF_000276605.1 Acidovorax sp. CF316
TTCGAACGGACCAAGCCCCACGTCAACGTGGGTACGATTGGCCACGTGGACCACGGCAAGACGACCCTGACGGCGGCCATCGCCACGGTGCTGTCTGCCAAGTTCGGCGGCGAAGCCAAGGCATACGACCAGATCGACGCAGCACCTGAAGAAAAGGCCCGCGGCATCACGATCAACACCGCACACGTGGAATACGAAACGGCCAACCGCCACTACGCCCACGTGGACTGCCCCGGCCACGCCGACTATGTGAAGAACATGATCACCGGCGCTGCCCAGATGGACGGCGCCATTCTGGTGTGCTCGGCCGCTGACGGCCCCATGCCCCAGACGCGTGAGCACATCCTGCTGGCCCGCCAGGTGGGCGTGCCTTACATCATCGTGTTCCTGAACAAGTGCGACATGGTGGACGACGAAGAGCTGCTGGAACTCGTCGAGATGGAAGTGCGCGAACTCCTGGACAAGTACAACTTCCCAGGCGACGACACCCCCATCGTGCGCGGTTCCGCCAAGCTGGCCCTGGAAGGCGACAAGGGTCCCCTGGGCGAAGAAGCCATCATGAAGCTGGCTGAAGCCCTGGACACCTACATCCCCACGCCAGAGCGCGCTGTGGACGGTGCCTTCCTGATGCCCGTGGAAGACGTGTTCTCGATCTCCGGTCGCGGCACCGTGGTGACCGGCCGTATCGAACGCGGCGTGGTCAAGGTCGGCGAAGAAATCGAAATCGTCGGTATCAAGGACACCGTCAAGACCACCTGCACCGGCGTGGAAATGTTCCGCAAGCTGCTGGACCAGGGCCAGGCTGGCGACAACGTTGGTCTGCTGCTGCGCGGCACCAAGCGTGAAGACGTGGAACGCGGCCAAGTGCTGTGCAAGCCCGGCTCGATCAAGCCACACACCCACTTCACGGCTGAAGTGTATGTGCTGAGCAAGGACGAAGGCGGCCGCCACACCCCGTTCTTCAACAACTACCGTCCTCAGTTCTACTTCCGCACGACCGACGTCACCGGCGCGATCGAGCTGCCAGCGGACAAGGAAATGGTCATGCCAGGCGACAACGTGTCGATCACCGTCAAGCTGATCAACCCCATCGCCATGGAAGAAGGCCTGCGCTTCGCCATCCGTGAAGGCGGTCGTACCGTCGGCGCCGGCGTCGTGGCCAAGATCATCGCCT
>NZ_AKJX01000257.1 GCF_000276605.1 Acidovorax sp. CF316
CCTGCTGGCCGGCGGCAGCCGCTCGTACGACTTCCGCACCGACCTGCGTGTGGTCTACCAGCACCTGTGCCACAACCACCCGCTGCCGAGCGAGGCGCAGTACCCGCTGAACATCGGCCTGCCGGCCAGTGCGAAGCTGACCGGTGCCGAGCTCACGGCCAGGGTCAACGACTGCCTGGGCCTGGACAAGCCCGCTGCCCAGCGCACGCCCGAGCAGCAGCGCAAGGTCAAGACGATTGTCGACGTGATCCGCATACCGGCCAGCTCCATCCAGAGCCACCTGAACTGGGGCACCTTCCACTACCGCGACGTGGTGCACCTGCGCACGGGCGATGCCAGCCCCTTCGGCAACACCGGCGCGCGCTACACCGGCTCGCCCGACGATGCAGCGCTCAATGCCGCCGTGCTGCGCTACCAGGCCGATCCACAGGCCCTGGCGCGCTTTGCCCAGGACACCGACCCCACGGGCCGCATCGACGTGCCGGTGCTCACCACCAAGGGGGTGGACGACCCGACCGCCTTCGTCGAGCTCGATGCCTTCTTCAAGGGCACGGTGGAGCGCGCAGGCAGCGGCGCGCGCCTGGTGCAGACCTTCACCCAGCACAACACCCACAGCTACCTGAGCGACCCGACCTACCCCACGCTGATGACGGCGCTGCTGCGCTGGGTGGACGAGGGCGTGAAGCCCACGCCCGAGGGCATTGCCCAGCAGTGCCCGGCCAACGAAGCGAGGTTCGGCAAAGGCTGTGCCTTCCTGCCGGCCTATGTGCCCAAGCCCCTGAACAGCCGCGTGGTGGACCGCGACAGACCGTAAGACCTTTTTAACGCCGCAATGAAAAAGGCCCCGCATTGCGGGGCCTTTGCTTTAGGACAATTGAACAGGTATCAGTTGTCCACGGTGCTGCTCGCCACCCACGACGGACCGAACTGGCGCGGCCCAAGCCAGCGCCCCCGTGCAAGGGCCGCCCCGCCGCACTGGGGGCGTCCCCCTCCC
>NZ_AKJX01000258.1 GCF_000276605.1 Acidovorax sp. CF316
GCGCGCAGCGCCTCAGGGGGTTGTACCCTATGCAGTCCAGCCGCCGCGCTGGAGCCACTGTGTCAACAGGGTGTTGACCACCTCGGGCCGCTCCATGGTCAGCATGTGGCCGCAATCGGCTACCACCTCGAACTCGGCGCCGGGGACCAGGCCTGCGATCTCCTCGGAGCAGGCCAGGGGCGTGAGCTGGTCGGCCTCGCCGCAGACCACCAGCACCGGGCATTTCACCTCGGGCAGGTGCAGCCGGGCATCGGGCCGCGCGATGACGGCGCGGTTCTGCCGCACCAGTTGTTCGGCGCCCGCGCGCAGCACGAAATCGAGGTAGTCCTGCACCAGGTCGGCACGCGCCGCGCTCGTGGGGTGGAAGGCGAAGGTCACGTTGGGCTCGATCACCTCGCGCACGCGCCCCTGCTCGAACAGTGCGATCGCCGCTTCGCGCAGCGCCTGCATCTCGGCCGTCTCCGGCCGGGCCGTGGTGCCCAGCAAGGCCAGCCCGAGGACGCGGCCCGGGGCCTGCCGTGCGGCTTCCATGGCGACCATGCCACCCATCGAGGCGCCGCACAGCAGCAGGGGGCCGGGGTATTGTTCCAGCAGCAGGGTCGCCATGGCCTGCACGGTCGTGGCCTCGGGCCGGGTGTGCACCTCGGTGATCTCCGGGCGCAGGGCCGCAGGCAGCACAGCGCTCTGGAAGCGCCACATCGTCGCATCGCCCGCCAGGCCCGGAATGAGCAGGAGTTGCGGTGCAGGGCTGGGCGGTGGATTGCGGGTCATCGTCATCGTCTTCGGGTCGGTCTTCAGGTCGTCAGCGTCGGGGTGGCTTGGTCCGCGGGTCACTCCAGCGCACTGGTGGCCAGGTGGGGCGCACCGCTGTCGGCAGGCTGCTGCGCCTCCTGCACCAGGTCGTGCACGAAGCGCAGCTTGACCATGGCGCCGGACGACAGGGCAAACGGGTAGGCGTCGTCCTGCCCCAGGCTGCGGTTCAGGCTGTTGAGCAGCAAGGTCAGCGGCACCCATTGGCGCACCAGGTCCTGGAAGTCCGGATGGCTGGCTGCGAACGGGTCGGTCACGTGGTGGCGCAGGGCCATGTGGGGGTCGGGCACGGTCACGGCGGTCTGGTAGCTGGCGGCGGTCTCCAGCAGGTCCACCATGTGCAGGTAGTGGGCCCAGGTCTCGGCCCAGTCTTCCCACGGGTGGGCGGCGGCGTAGGCACTGACGTGGTTCAGGAACCAGTCGTTGCCGTTGCTGCCCTTGGCATAGTGCGCGTCGAGCGCTGCGGCATAGTCCTGGCGCTCGTCGCCGAACAGGTTGCGGAAGGCGTCGAGCCGCTGCCCGTCGCGCACCAGTTGGTCCCAGTAGAAGTGGCCAGACTCGTGGCGCAGGTGGCCGATGAGGGTGCGGTAGGGCTCGCCCAGGGCGATGCGCCGGCGCGCGCGCTCGTCGTCATCGGCCTCGGCCACGTTGAGGGTGATGGTGCCGCCCTGGTGGCCGGTGAGGATGGCCGGCCCGCCCAGCAGGTCCGCCAGGAACTCGAACACCGGGCCCGAACGGCCGGGCACCGGCTCCAGCCCCAGGCGCGCAAGGGTGTAGAACAGCTGGCGCTTGGCCCCCTCGATCTGCTTCCAGCGGCGCAGGTTGGCCGGGTCCGACAGATCGGGCAGCAGGCGCGTCTGCCGGCACGAGACGCACAGCTGGGCATAGTCGTTGGACGGCACCGCGAAGTTGCAGGCGTCGTAGGTGGTGTGGTTGTGGCACATGCGGTACAGCCGGCCGCTGTACTGCGCCGTGCCACGCTCGCCCAGGCGCCGCCACAGGTCGGGGCCATCCTGGGGCGCGGGCGTGAGCGCCGCCATCGTCAGTTGGTCTGGCAGGAAGGCCAGCGCGCTGCCACAGTGCAGGCATTGCACGCTGTCGAAAAACACCAGATGACCGCAATGGTCGCAATTGAATACCCGCATGGGGTGAGCTTAAACCCAGACGCTGCGCGGCAGTGGACTCATTGGAGGGTCTTCCATGCAAATGGAGCTACAAGCCATGCCGCAATGACAAAAGCGGGCCATGCGGTGAGGCAGGGCCAGCTGATTGTTCCTGTCCTTTGCTATGGGCGCGGCCTATGCCAGTGCCCCCGCGCAAGGGCCGCCTCGCCGCGAAGGCGGCATATCCAGCGCTTGCGCTGGGGGCTTCCCCCTCCCAGATTGCGAAGCAATATGAGAGAGGGGTGAAGGCGCGCAGCGCCTCAGGGGGTGTCCCCTATTACGGACGGACTACGATGCTGTTGCGCACTTCGCGCACATGCTTGGTGTTGCGGGCGATGTTTTCGGCCTGGTTCTTTTCAGAGGCCGACTTGGCGAAGCCCGACAGCTGCACCGTGCCGTTGAGCGTTTCCACGCTGATCGAGGTGGCCGATACCGTCTTGTCTTCGGCCATCTTGGCCTTCACGGCGGTGGTGATGCCGGCGTCGTCGACATAGGCACCGACGGTCTGCTGGTCGCGCGCGACCGAGCATCCGGTGGCGGTGACGATGGTGATGCCGGCGACGGCGGCAAAAGCGAGGGCACGTGCGTATTTCATGATTTGTCCTTCTGGGTTGGTTGTTGGCAAACGCGGGTGCTTTTTTTCAAGTGCAGCCTGTCGGTCTTTTGCACCCTCCATGACCGGTAGGCTGTGGGATGCTGGAGCAGCGGGCGGGTAGGCCTATTGCTCCAGCAGGTCTTTCAGTTCATCGGCATGCTCTTCCTCGTCGGCCAGGATGCCTTCGAGCATGCGGCGCGTCGTGGGGTCCTTGTCGCCGATGAGATCGATCATCTGGCGGTAGGCCTCCACGGCCACACGCTCTGCAACCAGGTTGGCACGCACCATGGCCTTGAGGTCCGAGGAGGTGTCGTACTGCGCATGGCTTCGCGAGAGCAGGGTGTCAGGCGCAAAGTCGGGTTCGCCACCGAGCTGCACGATGCGCCGTGCAATCTGGTCAGCGTGACCGGACTCTTCGTTGGCATGGACCATGAATTCACTGGCGATGGCCGGCGACGACAGGCCGTGGGCCGTGAAGTGGTGGCGCTTGTAGCGCAACACGCACACCAATTCGGTGGCCAGGGCGTCATTGAGCAGCGAGATGATGTCCTCGCGATGCTCTGCGAACGCGGGGGTGACAGCCCCGTCGTCCAGGTTGCTCGTGGCCGCGGCCTTGAGGGCTGACTCATCGAGCACCATCTTGCGAGCGCGCTGACCGTGGGGATCGTTATTGTTTTGGTTGTTCATGGCAAAGCCTGAAAGGGGACGGTACAGCTCAGTAGGCCCGGCGGCGCGAGGCCATCAAGATCAGGCTCGCCGTGAGTGCCCCAACTCCCGCTGCGATCAAGATGGACTTGCCCGGCTGCTCGGCCACGTACTTGCTGGTGGCATCGGCCACTTCCTGCACCTGGCGGCGGGCACGGGCGCTGGCGTCGGCGGCATAGTCGATGCTGCGGCTGGCCAGTTCCTGGGCGCGGGCGGCCAGGTCGTCGATGGCCGGGTCGGTCTCGCGGCGCAGGGCACGTACCTTGTTCTCGGCCTTGTCCAGCGAGTCGTTGGCGACGCTGCGCGTGGTTTGCACTGCGTCCTGGGCGCTTTGCAGCACGTCGTCGGCGAGGCTGCGGGCTCCTGCGGCAACCTTGTTGGTGGCGGTTTGGATGGTCATTGGGTCACTCCTTGGTGTAGACGATGGGATGTTCGGTCAGCTCGGTCCGGGGCACTCAGCCCCTTCGCAGCAGGCCCATGACGAAGGTGACGACAGCCATGATCACGAACACGAAGAACAGGATCTTGGCAATGCCCACGGCACCAGCGGCAATGCCGCCGAAGCCGAAGATGGCTGCGATCAGTGCGATGACCAGGAAAACGACGGCGTAGTGCAGCATGTGCTTCTCCTTGTTGGTGCCGGAAGTCCGGCGAGTGGTGGAGCGCCTTTCTTTTCTTGGCGCCTGGGTCCAATGTAGGGGGCCCCTGTCGGCTGGAATGCCGGTGGCCGGCGCGCCCATTTGTCGGTGCCCGGACGCCTGGTGTGTAGGACACGGGCTTGCGCAAGGGTGCTGGGCGCGCGCGTGCCCGGCCAGGCCAAGGAACTCCAGGGTCCAGGCCGTGTGGTCTTTTGCGAAGGGAGATGGAGCCTGCTGCAGCGGCCCCAGGCAGCGCAGCGGGTTGCCGGGTGGCTGTGCTCAGCCCTGCAGCGGCAGGATGGCCGAGACCAGCGCGCCGTTGCCTGGGCGCGAGGTGATGGTCAGGCGCCCGCCGGCGGCCTCCACGCGGTGGCGCATGCCGGCCAAGCCGTGGGACGAGGGGCTTACGCTGGCCGGATCGAAGCCCTGGCCATCGTCGCGCACCTGCACCGCCACATGCTTGGGGTGGCTGTGCACGGAGACCAGCACCTTCTGCGCCTTGGCGTACTTGCCGATGTTGGTCAGCGACTCCTGCACCAACCGGTAGACGGTGAGCTGCGTGGGCTCGGGCAGCTGCACCGGCTCCAGGCTGGTTTCCACCTCGATGCCGGCGCGCTCGCCGTATTCGCGCGCGAGGATCTCGATGGCCGCGGTGAGCCCCAGGTTGGACAGGGACGAGGGGCGCAGGTCTTCGATGATGCGGCGCTTGAGCGCGATGCCGCTGTTGAGGGTTTCGGTCAGGTGCCGCAGGCGCTCGGCGATCTCGGGCACCTGGGTGTCGATCTTGGATTTGAGGCGCGCCACGTCGAGCTTGGCGGCCGTGAGCAGGGCGCCCAGTTCGTCGTGCAGCTCGCGCGCCAGGTGGCCGCGCTCGTCCTCGCGCACCTGCTGCAGGTGGCTCGCCAGCTCGGACAGCGTGGCCGTGCGCTCGCGCACCAGGCCTTCGAGCCGGTCGCGCTCGCGCTCGAGCAGCAGCTGCTCGCGCAGGCTGAACTCCTGCAGGGCGGTGGCCTGGCGCAGGTACATGAAGAAGGCCAGCAGGCCGATGGCGGTGACCGTGGCGATGCCGATGCGCGAGAGCATCAGCGAGCGCAGCACCTGCGCCTGTCCCTGCTTGACGACGACGGCACTGCGGTCGATGAGGGCCTGGGCGTGCTTGCGGATGGCCTCCATGTTCTCCATGCCCACGTCGGTGTGCAGGATGAACTTCCAGGCATCTTCATTGCCCTGGCGGCGCAGCTTGAGGCTGAGCTCCATCTCGGCGAGCTTGCGCGAGATCTGGCGCGACAGCATGGACAGTTCCTGCATGTCGTCGGGCGAGTCGAGGAACTGGTTGCGCAGGTTGTCGAGGTCCTGCTGCACGCTGGCCAGCGCCTTGTCGTAGGGCTCCAGGTAGCGGTCGTTGCCGGTGAGCAGGTAGCCGCGCTGGCCGGTCTCGGCGTCCAGCATGCTTTGCAGCAGGCGGTTCAGGGCGCCGTGCGTCACCTGGCCGTGGGCCATCTGCGTGACGGCGCCTTGCGAGCGCATGTGTCCGACCTCGTTGATCCCCACCAGCACCAGCGCCGCGAGCAGCGCCATGGGCAGGCTCAGGGCCATCTTTCGGACTTTGGGCAGCAAGTCCCTGGCGATCTCTTGCAAATTCATATGCGTTATTCTGGATAATGGCCACAGACCGGCCCATGGCGCTGCCCGAGGGTGGGTGATCGCAACGCAGGTGCATTCAACAAAAATTGGGAGTGGGCAGTCCCCTCCCTGAAAGAACGCTCAATGATCAAGATCGGCATTGTGGATGACCATGCAATTGTTCGCTCCGGACTGCGCCAGTTCCTGTCCGAGCACGTGGACCTGCGCGTGGAAGGCGAGGCCTCCAACGGCCGCGAAGCCATCGACCTGGTGCGCACCCATGAGATCGACGTGCTGCTGATGGACCTGTCCATGCCCGGCCAGAGCGGCCTGGACGCCCTGGCCATGCTGCGCGCCAAGGCGCCGGACATGGGTATTTTGATCCTCAGCGGCTACCCCGAAGAGCATTACGCGATCAACCTCATCCGCCAGGGCGCCAGCGGCTACCTGAACAAGGAGTGCGATCCCGCCGAGATCGTCGAGGCCATCCGCATCATTGCCCTGGGCAAGCGCTACCTGACACCGGCCGTGGCCGATCTGCTGGCCCAGCAGCTCAACCGCAAGGACGACGCCCCGCCGCACGAGCAGCTGTCGGAGCGCGAGTTCCAGGTGTTCCTCAAGCTGGCCAAGGGCGAGACGGCTGGCGACATCGCCAAGTCGCTGTCGCTGAGCGTGAAGACGGTGAGCACCTACCGCACGCGGCTGATGGAAAAGATGAGTCTGTCGTCCAACAGCGATCTGACCTACTACGCGCTGAAAAACCGCCTCATCGACTAAGCGGGCCACGGCCGCCCGGCGGCAGGCGCGCCAAGGCGTGCATGCCGCGGCGGCCCTGCGCAGGCGGGCGCGGTTCTTCATCGGGAGGGACGGGCAGGCTGGCGCAACGCCAGCGCACTCAATGGTTGCCGCGCACAGGTATGCGGGCGATGTGGGCGGGGTGTACGCTGCCATGCTCTATGCAGTAGTCCACCAGGGCATCGATTTCATTGGATTTGTCGAACACCGCATCCACGCCCAGCTGGGCGCAACGCATGCGGATGTCGGGGGTGGCATAGTTGCTCAGCACCACCATCTTCTGGTGCGGGGCACGGTCGCGGCAGGCGGCGAGCACGCCCAGGCCGCTGCCCTGGCGCAGGAACAGGTCGACGATGGCCAGGTCCCATTGTTCCTGGTGGCCGGTGAGCCAGCCCTTGCCCTCGTCCTCGGTCTCGGCCACGCCTACCGCCTCGACTGACGCCAGCTCTTCCAGGGTACCGATGAGGTTCTCCCGAATGGTGGCATTGTCTTCAACGATGTACGTGCGGAGTTTCACTACCTGATCCATAAGACGGCCGGTACAAGCAAACCCGGGCCTGGTTCTGAATTTAACCGAAGCGTGCCTGCCATTCTGACAGCAGCCGCGCGCGGCCAGCGTAGGAGGGCTCCTACGGTGACGCGCACACGCCACATCCCGGTGCGCGCTGCACGTGCATGGTGCTCCATTCCATCGAGCGGCCGTCCAGCATCATCAGCCGCCCGGCCAGCGTGGGGCCCACGCCGGTGATGAGTTTCAGGGCCTCGGCCGCCTGCATGGTGCCGATGATGCCCACCAGCGGCGCGAACACCCCCATGAGCGCGCAGCTGACCTCCTCGAACTCGGCGTCCGGCGGGAAGATGCAGGCATAGCAGGGCGCCTGGCCGCTGCGCGGGTCGATCACCGTGATCTGCCCGTCGAAGCGGATCGCCGCCCCGGCCACCAGCGGCACGCCGTGGCGCACGCAGGCCGCGTTCACCGCGTGGCGGGTGGCGTAGTTGTCGCTGCAGTCCAGCACCACGCTGGCGTCGGGCAGCAGCTGGTCGAGCAGGGCGGCATCGGCGCGGGCCTCGATCGCCCGGACCTCGACCTCGGGGTTGATGGCGGCAATCGCCTGCGCGGCCGACTGGACCTTGGGCGTGCCAACGCGCGCCGTGGTGTGCGCGATCTGGCGCTGCAGGTTGGTCAGGTCCACCGTGTCGTCGTCCACCAGGGTGATGCGCCCGATGCCGGCAGAACCCAGGTACAGCGCCGCGGGCGAGCCCAGGCCCCCAGCGCCGATGATGACGGCATGGGCGGCCAGCACGCGCTCCTGGCCCTCGATGCCGATCTCGTCGAGCAGGATGTGGCGCGAATAGCGCAGGAGCTGGTCATCGGTCATGGGGCGTCGTGCTCTGGGGTCGGGCTGCAGGTCGGGCTGCGATTGTGCGGGAGATTGCGTCCCGGTGGTGGCGGGCGTGAAAAAGGCCGGGCTCCCTGGGGAGACCGGCCTTGTGCGGGTGGGAGCTGTGCTCGGGGACGAACTCAGTTTTCCTTCTTTTCTTCCTTGCGCTCGGTCAGCGTCTTGCTGACCAGCACGGGACGGCCCTTGAGCTGGTTCAGGGCCTGCACGAGCTGGAAGTCCTTGTCGGTGCCGAATTCTGGCGGCTTGCGGTCGGCGGCCGGCTTCTTGGCTTCTTCTTCCAGGCGCTTGCGTGCCTCTTCGCGGGCCTTTTCACGGGCGGCATCCTTCTTTTCCTCGC
Organism: Acidovorax sp. CF316; assembly: GCF_000276605.1. Taxonomy (GTDB): domain Bacteria; phylum Pseudomonadota; class Gammaproteobacteria; order Burkholderiales; family Burkholderiaceae_C; genus Acidovorax. Next base: position 8,070 of record NZ_AKJX01000258.1, read on the forward strand.
CCTGGCCGCTGCCCAGGTGCTTGTCCAGGTCGGCCTCGCGCATGCGCAGGGCGGCGAACACATTGCCTTCCTCGGACTCATCGATCATCACATCGGGCACGATGCCCTTGGCCTGGATCGACTTGCCGCTCGGGGTGTAGTAGCGCGCCGTGGTCAGCTTGATGCCGGTGTCCGGGCCCAGGGGGCGCACGGTCTGCACCGAGCCCTTGCCGAAGGTCTGGCTGCCCATGATGGTGGCGCGCTTGTGGTCCTGCAGCGCGCCGGCCACGATCTCGCTGGCCGAGGCCGAGCCTTCGTTGACCAGCACCACCATGGGGACCGACTTGATGGCGGCCGGCAGGCGGCGCAGGGGGTCGCCCCCGCTGCGGCGCTGGTAGTACTCGGGCGCCGCCTTGTAGGTGGACTTGCTTTCGGCCAGCTGGCCGTTGGTCGTGACCACCGTGACGTTCTCGGGCAGGAAGGCGGCCGAGATGGCCACGGCCGCGTCGAGCAGGCCGCCCGGGTCGTTGCGCAGGTCGAGCACCAGGCCCTTCACGTTGGGGTCCTGCTTGTAGATCTCTTCGACCTTGCGCACAAAGTCGTCCACCGTGCGTTCCTGGAACTGCGACAGGCGGATCCAGCCATAGCCGGGCTCGATCACCTTGCCTTTGACGGACTGGGTCTTGATCTCTTCGCGCGTGATGGTCACCGGGAAGGTGCGGCTCTCGTCCTTGCGGAAGATCGTGAGCGTGACCTTGGTGTTGGGTTCGCCGCGCATGCGCTTGACGGCGTCGTTCAGGGCCAGGCCCTTGACGGCGGTCTCGTCGATCTGGGTGATCAGGTCGTTGGTCTTCAAGCCCGCGCGGAACGCGGGTGAGCCTTCGATGGGGGAGACCACCTTGATCAGCCCGTCTTCCTGGGTGATCTCGATGCCCACGCCCACGAAACGGCCGGAGGTGCCTTCGCGGAATTCCTTGAAGGACTTCTTGTCGAAATACTGGGAGTGTGGGTCCAGGCTGGCCACCATGCCGGAGATGGCATCGGTGATGAGCTTCTTGTCATCGACCGGCTCGACGTAGTCGGTCTTGACCAGGCCGAACACGGCCGACAGCTGCTGGATCTCTTCCAGCGGCAGGGGCGTCATGGCACCGCGCGCAACGGTCTGCAACGACACCGTGGTGAGCGCTCCAGCCACCACACCTACCGACACCCATCCTGCTATTTTGAGTTTGTGGCCCATAGAACACCTTTACCGCATCAATATACACCTGGGAAGCTGGCCGGATGCCTTTTTTACACGCCTGTGAAAACAAGCGTTTCAAAAAGGCCTCCGACCACTTCTTAGAAGGGCCCAACCCGCCGCAGTTCCGCGCCGGGGCTCGCTTTCGCAGGTCAGAAGGGGGCAATTGGCGGGCTTTACCCCCGCTTTACGCCGATTTCTAGGCCTTGCCTTGCGAAGCCACCGCCGCGGCGGCCTTGGCCGCTGCTTCGGCGTCACCCAGATAGTAGTGGCGGATGGGCTTGAGGCCCTCGTCCAGTTCGTATACCAGTGGAATCCCGTTGGGAATGTTCAGGCCCACGATCTCGTCGTCCGAGATGTTGTCCAGGTACTTGACCAGGGCGCGGATGGAGTTGCCGTGCGCCGCCACCACCACGCGCTTGCCGCCCTGGATGGCCGGGGCGATGGACTCGTTCCAGAACGGCAGCACGCGCGCCACGGTGTCCTTGAGGCACTCGGTCAGCGGCACCTGGCCGGCGTCCAGGCGGGCGTAGCGCACGTCGCTGCGCTCGCTGCGCGGGTCGGTGGCTTCCAGCGCCGGCGGCGGCGTGTCGTAGCTGCGGCGCCAGACCAGCACCTGCGCATCGCCGTACTGCTTGGCCATGTCGGCCTTGTTCAGGCCCTGCAGGGCGCCGTAGTGGCGCTCGTTCAGGCGCCAGCTGTGCACCACGGGCAGCCAGGTGCGGTCCATCTCGTCCAGGGTGTGCCACAGCGTGCGCGTGGCGCGCTTGAGCACGCTGGTGTAGGCCACGTCGAACTCGTATCCCTCGGCCTTGAGCAGGCGGCCGGCGTTCTTGGCCTGGTCCACGCCCGTGGGGGTCAGGTCCACGTCGGTCCAGCCGGTGAAGCGGTTTTCAAGGTTCCAGGTGGATTCGCCGTGGCGGATCAGTACGAGTTTGTGCATGGTTTCCCTTGGAGGAGCGGGTCAAAACCATACATTTTAGAATTGCACCGTTCGCCAACCCAAGGAATCTCCGTGAAATTCATTATCGACAACTGGTATCTGGTCTTCGTGGCACTGGCTGCGGGCAGCATGCTGATGTGGCCTTTGCTCAAGAACGCCAGTGGCGGTTCGCTCACCCCGGCCGGGGCCGTGCAGCTCATCAACCGCGAAAAAGCCGTCGTCATTGACGTCTGCGAGACCGAGGAGTTCGCTGCCGGCCACGTGGGGGGCGCCAAGAACATCCCGCTGAACCAGCTCGAAGAGCGCCTGGCCACCACGGTGAAGAACAAGGCCCTGCCGCTGGTGCTGGTATGCGCCACGGGCGCACGCGCCAACCGTGCCGTGGGCATTGCCAAGAAGCTCGGCTACGAGAACGTGCAGGCCATGGCCGGCGGCCTCAAGGCCTGGCGCGAGGCCAGCCTGCCCGTTGAAAAGGCCTGAAGCGCCCCGAGATGACAGGGGCGGGCGCCCGGCGCCTCCCCTCCATCGCTCCGTGGCAGCAGCGGCTGCCCCCTATGAAAGATGCCCACCATGCAACCCGTGAAGATGTACACCACCGCCGTCTGCCCCTACTGCATCCGTGCCAAGCAGATCCTCAAGTCCAAGGGCGTGGAGCAGATCGAGGAGATCCGCATCGACACCGATCCGTCGGCCCGCACCACCATGATGGAGATTACCGGGCGGCGCACCGTGCCGCAGATCTTCATCGGCGACACCCATGTCGGCGGCCACGACGACCTGGTGGCGCTGGATGGCCGCGGTGGCCTGATGCCGCTGCTCGGAGTCCAGTGATCGGCTAGGCCCGTCTTCGGGCGCTGCATAATGCAGCCCCATGTGCCCGCTGCGGGAGTCCTTCCCCGGCGGGTTTCATTTTGTCACCCGCTCGTTGTTTGAGCACAAGAGACTTATCAACCATGGCCGACCAAGAAAATCCCGTTTTCCAGATCCAGCGCGTCTACCTCAAGGACATGTCGCTCGAGCAACCGAACTCCCCCGGCATCCTGCTGGAGCAGGAACAACCCAGCGTGGACATCCAGCTGGGCGTGGAAGCCACTCCCGTGGCCGAAGGCATCTTCGAAGTCGCCGTGACCGCCACCGTGCAGACCAAGGTCAAGGACAAGACCGTGTTCCTGGTCGAAGCCAAGCAGGCCGGCATCTTCGAGATCCGCAACATCCCCGAAGACCAGATGGGCGCCATCATGGGCATCGCCTGCCCGCAGATCGTCTACCCCTACCTGCGCGGCAACGTGGCTGACCTGATCAACCGCGCCGGCTTCCCGCCCGTGCACCTGGCCGAAATCAACTTCCAGGCCATGTTCGAGCAGCAGCAAGCCCAGGCCGCGGGCAATCCGTCGCCCATCATCACGCAGTAAGCGTGGTTCGCGGGGGCGCAGCGTGCCGTCCCCGCCGCTTGATCCTCTACCAGGCGTTCCTTCTTCCACCATGAAAATCCTTGTTCTGGGCGCAGGCGCCTGGGGCTCTGCCGTGGCCATGAGCGCCGCGCAGCACCCTGCCGGCCACGCCGTCACGCTGTGGGCGCGCGATGCGGCCCAGTGGGCTGCCATGCAGGCCGGGCGCGAGAATGCGCGCTACCTGCCGGGCATGGCCTTTCCGCCCACGCTGGCGCTGGCCACGGGGGACTTCGCTGCGCTGGCCGCGGCGGCCGACCTGGTCATCGTGGCCACGCCCATGTCGGCCCTGCGCGGCATGCTGCAGGCGCTGCACGCCTGCCCGGCCCCCGTGGCCTGGCTGTGCAAGGGTTTTGAATCGGTGGCCGGCGATGCGCCCGGCGGTTTCGGCCTGCTGGCGCACGAGGTGCGCACCGCAGTCGCGCCCCAGTTGCAGGCCGGTGCCCTGAGCGGCCCCAGCTTTGCCCAGGAAGTCGCCCGCGGCCAGCCCACGGCCCTGGTGGCGGCGAGCGGGCATGCCAGCGTGCGCGATGCCCTGGTGGCCGCCTTCCACAGCCCCAGCGTGCGCGTGTACGCCAACGAGGACATCGTCGGCGTGGAGGTGGGCGGTGCGGTGAAGAACGTGCTGTCCATCGCCACCGGCCTGTGCGACGGGCTGGAGTTGGGCCTCAATGCCCGTGCCGCGCTCATCACGCGCGGCCTGGCCGAGATGACGCGCCTGGGCCTGGCCCTGGGCGCACGGGCCGACACCTTCATGGGCCTGTCGGGCCTGGGGGACCTGGTGCTGACCGCCACCGGCGACCTCTCGCGCAACCGCCGCGTGGGCCTGCTGCTGGCCCAGGGGCAGACGCTGGCGCAGGCCGTGGAATCGCTCGGCCACGTGGCCGAAGGGGTCTACAGCGCACGCACGGTGGCCCAGCGCGCCCGGCTGCTGGGTGTGGACATGCCCATCACCGATGCCGTGGTGGCCCTGCTCGATGGCCGGCTGCAGCCTGCCGAGGCGGTCGCCCAGCTCATGGGCCGCGATCCGCGCGGCGAGGCTTAGTCAACTGCCGGCCGACAGGCGGCGCAGCAGCCCCTCTTCGTCGTCGGGGTGGAAGAAGTAGGGATAGAAGCTGCGCTCCTGCGCCGACAGGCCGGGCCTGCCGCCGAACTGGTCGATCAGGCGGCGCCCCTTGTTTCCATCCATGTGCAGCAGCACGGCCGGGGCGCCCACGCGCTGGCACATGCGCGCCGATCCCACCGGGTCGAAGCGCAGCATGCGCATGTAGAACGGGGCATGGCGCGGGTTCACCTCGATCACGATGTCGGTCGCCCGGCGTGCGCGAAAGGCCACGATGAAGGCGATGTGGAAGATGGCACCCAGCACCTGCTTGGAGCGCACGCCCGGGTCCATGGCGAGCTTGCCGATCTCGCAAATGCGGGCGCGGCGCTCGCGCAGGTCGCCGATGAACTCGGGGAACTGCTCCTCGGCCGCCAGGTGGCCATCGTCCAGGCGCACGGAGATGGTGCCCGCGGGTTGCCCGTCGATCTGCACCACCAGGCTGCTCAGGTCGAAGTCGTGCGTCAGCGTGGCCTGCATGCTGTAACCCCGGCTGGCGTACATGCGCGCCAGCACGCCCTGGCCCTTGCGCGACAGGCGGATCTTGCAGCTCTTGGTCTCGGTGGTGCCCAGGCGGCTCAGGTACTCGCCCGGGTACTCCAGTTCGACGATGGTCCGTTCTTCGGCTTGCATGGCAGGCTTCTCCCGGTTCCTCCATGCCCTTGGTTCAGCCGCCCCAAGAGGGTGGGACCAGGCACGGAAATCCACCAGCCTAGCGGCGGCAGCGGCCATCGGCAAACATTAAACGGCAGGTGGCGACCAACGGCCGCGTGGCTTGCGCGAACGGCGCCGCGCAGTCCAAAAAGCCGCATCCGCCTTGGGGGCGGATGCGGCTTTGTGCGGTTGGCACGGTGCCCCTCGGGGCACGGTATCAAAGCACCCCGAACAGCATCAACAGCAGGACGAGGGACAGTGGGACGCCGAGCAGCCAGAGAATGATGGGCATGGTGATCTCCTTGGAAACGGGTGGAAGTGGATAAGTGACTTCACTGTATTCCCGCCCCTTCGAGCCGCCTGTCCTCCAACGCGGCGCCCGGGCGTAGGCCCGAGCCTACCGGCCTTGCAGGGGCAGGTGCCATGCCCCTGCGCGGTGTTTACAGCCCTTCTTCCAGCGCCAGCAGCTCCTGCACCGTCTGGCGGCGGCGGATCAGGCGGGCCTGGCCGCCGTCCTCCACCAGCACCTCGGCGATCAGCGGGCGCGTGTTGTAGTTGGAGGACATCGAGGCCCCGTAGGCGCCTGTGTCGTGGATCACCAGCAGGTCGCCCACGCGCGCTTCGGCCAGCTCACGCGGCAGCACCACGCCGCCATCGCCCTGGGTGAACACGTCGCCCGACTCGCACAGCGGCCCGGCCACCACGGTGGGGCGCGTGGTGGCGGTGCTGCTGCCATCCCTGCGCAGCACTTCCATGGCGTGGTAGCTGCCGTACATGGAGGGGCGCATCAGCTCGTTGAAGCCTGTGTCCAGCAGCACGAAGTGGTTACTGCCGGCGTTCTTGGTGGCACGCACCTCGCCCAGCAGCACGCCCGACTCGGCCACCAGGAAGCGACCCGGCTCGATCTCCAGGCCCAGTGGGTGGCCGACGATGGCCTCGGCCTGCTGGCGCGCCGTGTTCCACAGGCCGTGGTAGTGCTGCGTGTCGATCACCGGATCGCCGCTGCGGTAGGGGATGGACAGGCCGCCGCCGGCCGAGATGGCGTGCAGGTCGTGCCCGGCCGCGTGGGCCGTGCGCACCAGTTCCACCATGGCGCCGCAGACCTCGGCCAGGTGGGCGTAGTCCACGCCCGAGCCAATGTGCATGTGCAGGCCGGTGAGTTGCAGGCCGTGCTGCGCGATGGCGGCCAGTGCGGCCGGCAGGTCGGTGTGCCAGATGCCGTGCTTGCTGTGCTCGCCGCCGGTGTTGGTCTTGTTGCTGTGGCCGTGGCCGAAGCCGGGGTTGATGCGCAGCCACACCGCATGGCCGGGCGATGCGACGCCCAACTGGTGCAGCATGTCGATGGAGCCGGCATTCACCGGCACGCGGTGCTCGACCACGCAGGCCAGCGTGTCGGCATCGAACAGGTCGGCCGTGAACACGATCTCCGAGGGCTCGCCACCGGCCTGGTAGCCCGCGGCCAGCGCGCGCAGGATCTCGCCGCGCGAGACCGCGTCCACCTTCACGCCCTGCTCGCGCATGAGCTTCAGGATGTGGATGTTGGAGCAGGCCTTCTGGGCAAAGCGCACGGTGTCGAAGTTGGACACCTGGGCGATGCGCTGGCGGATGGTGGCGGCGTCGTACACCCACAGCGGGGTGCCGAACTGCGCGGCCAGGGACTGCAGCTGGGTGGGGGAGAAGGGATTGGACATGCGAAAAGCTCCGGGGAATGCGGGGAATGGCCCGATCATGCCGGCCTCCAATCATCCAGTCCAATGCTTGTTTTGTGGAATCTATTCATTTTGGATATGCTTTGTGGCATGATCCACCCCCCTGATGACACCGCCCCGCCGCCGCGCATCGGCCACCGCCATATCGAGGTGTTCCGCGCCGTCATGCTGGCCGGCAGCGCCACCGGGGCCGCCGAGCTGCTGCACACCTCGCAGCCAACGGTGAGCCGCGAGCTGGCGCGCCTGGAGTCGCTGCTGGGCTACTCCCTGTTCGACCGCGTGCAGGGCCGGCTGCGCCCCCATGCCCGGGCCCTGGTGCTGTGGGAGGAGGTGCAGCGCTCCTGGCAGGGCCTGGACCGCGTGGTCGATCGGGCCGTGGCGCTGGGGCGCTCGGCCGATGCCGCGCAATCCCTGTCCGTGCTGTGCCTGCCCGCGCTGTCCCATGCCCTGCTGCCCGGTGCCGCCGCGCGCATGCTGGTGGAGCACCCGGGCGCCCGGGTCTCCGTCACACCCCAGGAACCGCCCTTGCTGGAAGAGTGGATGACGGCGCAGCGCTTCGACATGGCACTGAGCGAGCAGGTCTCCACCCCGCCCGGCACGCGCTCGCAGCGGCTGCTGACCTTGGACGAGGTGGCCGTGCTGCCTGCAGGCCATGCGCTCGCTGCAAGGCCCGTGCTGCAGCTGGCCGACTTTGCCGATCAGCCGTTCGTGAGCCTTTCGGCCGACGATCCGTACCGTCGCCAGATCGACACCCTGTTCGCCGAGGCCGGGGTGCCGCGGCAGATGCGCATGGAGACGCACAGCGCGGTGGCGGTGTGCGCGATGGTGCAGCGGGGCTTGGGGGTGGCCATCGTCAACCCGCTCACGGCGCTGGCCGTGGCGGGGCAGGGGGTGGTGGTGCGCAGGGTGGGGTTTTCGGTGCCATTCAGTGTGAGCCTGGTGTTGCCGTTGTACCGGGCGGCGTTGGAGGAGGTGGGGTGGATGGTGGAGGCTTTGGAGGCGGAGGCTGGTGATTTGAAGGAGCGGCTTGGGCGGTTGGTTTAGTTGTTGTGTTGTTGTTGTTGTTGTTGTTGTTGTTGTTGTTGTTGTTGCGGCGTGCCCCTGTTGAGGGCGGGAGCCGGGATGTGCGCCCGGCGGCGC
>NZ_AKJX01000259.1 GCF_000276605.1 Acidovorax sp. CF316
GGCGGCCGTGGCCGCCACGCCCGTGGCCAGCCAGGTGGCGCGGTCGAACAACAGCGACAGCAGCACGCCCAGCAGGGCCAGCACGCCCGCAAAGCCCAGGCCCCAGGACAGCGGCACCGCATTGGCCAGCAGGATGCCGGCAATGGAGGGCACCTGCCAGGCGACCCAGTTGGTGGCGGCCGCGCCCCAGAAATAAGGCATCTGTTCGGGCTGGGACTGGGGCTCCGGGAAGCGTTTCATGAAGGCCACGTAGATCACGTCACCACTGAAGTAGCCAATGGCCAGGCGCTCGCGCAGGGGCCTGTGGGCAAAGTAGCTGCGCCACATGCTGCTGAAGATGACGAAACGCAGGTTCACGCACGAGGCCGTGAGCCAGATCACCCACAGCGGCGCCCCCACGGTGAGCAGCGGAATCACGGCCAGTTGGGCGCTGCCCGCATAGACCACGAGCGACATCAGCAGGGCCAGCGACACGGACATGCCGCTCTTGACCATGGCCACGCCCGTGACCAGACCCCAGGCCGCAATGCCCAGGGAGGTGCCGGCCATGTCCACGGCGGCCAGGCGGAAATGCGGATCGCGGACGGTGCGCGAGACTTTCTGCGCCAGGGTGCTCATGGCGCACCGCCAGCGCCGAGCGCCACCCCCAGCACCGCACCGGGTTGCAGCTCGTCAAAGCCGCGCAGGAAATCCGCCGCGGCCAGGCGCTTGCCACCGGCACGCTGCAGGGTGGTCAGGCGCAGCCTCCCCGTACCGCAGGCCACGGTGACGCCCGCGCCATCGGCAACCAGGACCTGCCCGGGCACGGCCCCGGCAGGGGCATCCCCCGCCTCGGGCAAGCCAGCCCACAGCTTGATGGTCTCCTCACCCAGGCGGGTGCTGGCGCCGGGAAAGGGATCGAAGGCGCGGATGCGCTGGCCGATGGCCTGGGCAGGCTGCGACCAGTCGATGGCGCTCTCGGCCTTTTCGATCTTGTGCGCGTAGGTCACGCCCTCGGCCGGCTGCACCACGGGCGCCAGGCCGCCGCAGGCCGCCAGCTCCAGGGCCTCCACGACCATGCGGCCACCCAGGTCGGCCAACCGGTCGTGCAGGGTGGCGGTGGTGTCGCTCGTGGTGATGGCGGTGCGTTCGGTGAGCAGCATGTCGCCCGTGTCCAGGCCCGCATCCATCTGCATGATAGTGACGCCGGTCTCGGCATCCCCGGCCTCGATGGCGCGGTGGATGGGTGCCGCGCCGCGCCAGCGCGGCAGCAGGCTGGCGTGGATGTTCAGGCAGCCCAGGCGCGGTAGGTCCAGCACCCACTGGGGCAGGATCAGGCCATAGGCGGCCACCACCATGGCGTCGGCCCGGGCGGCCAGCAGGGCTTCGCGCGCCGCGGCCGCATCCTCGGGGTACTTGCCATCCAGGCGCAGGCTCCTGGGCTGCACCACGGCAATACCGTGGTCCAGGGCGCACTGCTTGACGGGGGAGGCCTGCAGCTTCATGCCCCGGCCGGCAGGACGGTCAGGCTGGGTGAGGACCAGGGGGACGGTGAAGCCGGCCTTCAACAAGCGCTCGAGGGCCACGCGGGCGAACTCGGGCGTACCGGCAAAAATGACGTTCATGGGGGTTTCTGCAACACAGACGATCAGTCTCGTCCTTTGTCGGTATTGGGGATGTCGTCGGTGAAGCCGATGCGGCGGACCACGCCGGCAGGATCGAGGTGCACGTGGGCAAAGCGCGGGTCGGAGCCCTGCTTGAAGCGGTAGGTCCAGATGTCACCGTCCCAGCGGGCCACCCGCTCCACCCGCAGCGGCGGGCCGAAGGTGCGCTGCAGGTCGGTCTGCGTCCACTGGTCCAGGGGAATGCTCTCGAGCCGGGTCTGGGTCAGGACCTGCTCGGCGCGCACCAGCCTGCCGCTGGTGTCAAAGTCGAGGTTGTACACCTCGGTGCCGGCAGGCAACTGCGAATAGAGCAACCGCTCGCCCTGCGGCAGGGAGTGGACGGCGGTGGGCTGTCCCTGCCGCGCCAGTACCTGGGCGCGCGGGGTGCCCAGCGGCTCGCTCAAGGGCACGGCACAGGCCGCCAGGCCCGCCACCAGTGCCAGCGCTGCGGCACCGCGCAGCACGCGGGGCACCACCAGGACCGTGCGCGGCAGAAGGCATCGAAGCGAAGCGCTCGAAAACCGGGGACCGCGGGGTAGTACCGACAAGCCCAGGGTAGACGCCTGGGCGCCGGAGGTGGTGCCCAGCGAGACCGGTCTATCGGGCGTTGCAGCCGATGTTCCTTCTGCCGCGCACGCTCCTGGGCCCATCAGCGGTTCTCCCGCTGCTGCTTGACCATCTTGGTCTTGATGCGGTTGCGCTTCAGAGGGGACAGGTATTCGACGAAGACCTTGCCCAGCAAGTGGTCCATCTCGTGCTGGATGCAGACCGCCAGCAGGCCCTCGGCCTCGACGGTGCGCGACTGGCCCTCGGCATCGAGCGCCTTCACATGCACGGCGTCGTGGCGCTCGACCCCGTCGTAGATGCCGGGCACCGAGAGGCAGCCCTCGTCGTTGACGTGCTTTTCGGCGCTGGCCCAGACGATTTCGGGGTTGATCAGCACCATGGGCTCGTTGCGCCCTTCGGAGACGTCGATCACGATCAGGCGCTCATGCACGTCGACCTGGGTGGCGGCCAGGCCGATGCCGTTGGCGTCGTACATGGTGGCCAGCATGTCGGACACCAGGGTCTTCAGGCGTGCATCCACGGCCTCAACGGGCCGGGCGACCTTGTGAAGCCGGGGGTCTGGATAACAGAGAATGGGGAGAATTGCCATGGAATCGGGTAATAGATGTCGCTATTTTCGCCACTTTTGCCCAAAGCTGCAGATACTCAACCCAATAATCGTTGCCGAATCAAGGGCTTGAGCAGAGAATCTAAGAAGGTTTGTAACGTATTCGTCCGGCTGCTTGCATGTGCAACACAGTTCGGACGCCAGTGAGGGGGCGTTTCACAATGCATCAAAAAAGGATCCACATGACGGCATTCACCAGCGCGCGGCTAACCGCCCTGGGCGCCCTGACCGTGGCCGCAGGCGCTTTGCTCGTCGCACCGGCCCAGGCGCAAAATCACCCCATTTCCGGCCAGCAGCGCGCCACAGCGCAGGAAGTGTCGCAGCGCGGCGTTCCCGTGGCCGACCTGGCACCCAACGCACCCGATTTGTACGTGGTCAAGCGTGGCGACACGCTGTGGGGCATCTCCGGCCTGTACCTGAAAAGCGCCTGGCGCTGGCCCGAACTGTGGGGCATGAACATGCAGGCCCTGCCCAACCCGCACCTGATCTACCCGGGTCAGACGCTGTACCTGGACAAGGAAGGCGGCTATGCCCGTCTGCGCACTACTGCTCCGGGCAGCGGCTCCGCCTCGTCCGGCACCGTGCGCGTTTCGCCCAGCACGCGCAGCGACAGCCTGTCCAGCACGGCGCTGCCGACCCTCAAGCCGCACCTGATCGAACCGTTCCTGGTGGAGCCGGTGGTGGTGGACGCGAACGTGCTCCAACGCGCACCGCGCGTGATCGCCACCCAGGAAGAGCGCGTGCTGATGGCCAGCGGTGACCGGGCCTACGTGCGCGGAGATGCCGCCACGCCCCTGACGATGGAGCCGGGCGAGCCGCGCCAGTTCCGCGTGTTCCGCGACGCCGTGGCCCTCAAGGATCCCCAGACGGGCGAGGTACTGGGCTACGAAGCCCAGTACCTGGGCAAGGCCGAACTGGTGCGTGGCGAGAGCTTCGAGAAGTCCTCCAACGGCAAGGGCGGCATCCAGACCGACTATGTCCCCGCCACGGTGGACCTGACCGGCGCCAAGGAAGAAATCCGTGCCGGCGACCGGCTGCTGCCGGCCCCTGCGCGCGAGTTCATCAGCTATGTGCCCCGTGCGCCCCGCGATGGCACCGAAGCCCGCGTGGTCTCCATCTACGGCAGCTCTGCCTCCGGTGCCTCGGCAGGCTCGGCCGGCCAGAACCAGGTGGTGGCCATCAACCTGGGCACCCGCAATGGCATCGAGGCCGGCCATGTGATGCGCCTGATGACCAAGGGCGACGTGATCAAGGACAAGACCGATCCCAAGCTCCCCATGATCAAGCTGCCCAGCGAGAGCAATGGCCTGGCCATGGTGTTCCGGACCTTCGACCGGGTCTCCTACGCGCTGATCCTGGAAATCCGCACTGGCGTGCGCGTGGGCGACCGGCTGGTCAGCCCACAGGAGTGAAGCGCCAGCGCATCCCCCCTGCAATCGGCCCCCGGCCCGGCCTGCAGGGGAATGCGCCAGGCTTGTGAAGCCGGCGGGCCACGCCATGCCCCTCATGGACCACGACGAATTGCAGGCCTGGCTCAGGCTGACGCTGTCGCGCGGCGTAGGCAATGCCGCCGCGCGGCTTCTGCTGGCCCGCTTCGGCCTGCCGCAGGCCATCTTCGGGCAATCGGAAGCAGCCTTGCTGGAGTGCGTGACCCCGGCCCAGGCCAAGGCCTTGCGCGCCATCCCTCCCACCCTGGCGGACCTGGTGGAAACCACCTGGGAATGGCTGCAGGATGCGCCCGAACCCGAAACTGCAGCCCGCACGCTGCTCACGCTGGGCGACGCCGGCTATCCGCGCACGCTCCTGAACACCGACGATCCCCCGCTGCTGCTGTACCTGATGGGGCCCGCTGCACGCCTGGCGTCCGAGCATCCGCTGGGCGAACGGCCTTGCCTGGCCGTGGTGGGCAGCCGCAATCCGACGGCCCAGGGCGCGGAGCATGCACGGCAGTTCGCCAAGTCCTTGCACGGCGCCGGCCTCACCATCGTCTCGGGCCTGGCGCTGGGGGTGGATGCGGCGGCCCATGAGGGTGCCCTTGAGAGCGCCGGCCTGGGCGAAGACCAACCCGCGACCATTGCCGTGGTCGGCACCGGGCTGGACCGGGTCTACCCGGCAGCCAACCGGGCACTGGCCCACCGCATCGCCCGGCAGGGACTGCTGGTGAGCGAGTACCCCCTGGGCACGCCACCGCTGGCCCCCAATTTCCCCAAGCGCAACCGCATCATTTCCGGGCTCTCGCAGGGCACGCTGGTGGTCGAGGCAGCCCTTGCCTCAGGCTCGCTGATCACCGCCCGGCTGGCGGCGGAGCAAGGCCGCGAGGTGTTCGCCATCCCGGGCTCCATCCACTCGCCCCAGTCCCGTGGATGCCACGCACTCATCCGACAGGGCGCCAAGCTGGTGGAGTCCGCCCAGGACGTGCTGGAGGAATTGAGCCTGCCCGCTGCGGCCGCCGCCCCGGCGGGCGCCTCGGGTCCGCAAGGCATCGGGCGTGGGCATCCGCGGCAGGACAGCCCCCTGTTGCAGGCCCTGGGATTCGACCCCATGGGCCTGGATGCCCTGCTGGCCCGCACCGGCATGGACGCGGCCAGCCTGCAGGTGCAACTGCTGGAACTCGAACTGGCGGGAAACGTGGCGCGCTTGCCTGGCGGACTGTTCCAGCGCATGGGAACAGCGTAGCCCGCACCAGGGGAGCCCCGCAGGCACTACTGCCGCGCCTGCAGATCAGCCCAGCAGGCGCTCCGGATTGGCGTCGAGCTTGGCCAGCGCGTCGCGCGTGGCACGGGTGGTGATGCCCTCTTCGTCCTGCGCCACCAGCAGGCCGGCCTGCAGGTAGGCAGCCAGACGCCGCAGCTGGATCAGGTAGCTGCTGCCATCCACCGCGGCGAACAGGTGCAGCTGCTTGCGCTGGCTCTGCCAGGCGTACTGCACCTGGGCCGATGCCCCGTTGTGGTCCAGCGTGTACCAGGTGCCGGGCTTGAGTTCCTGCGCCCAGACGACCATGCCCTCGTCCACCGGCGCGCCGTTGTCGGCCACGACGTGGATCGACGAGGCGTCGATGCCCAGCATCATCTCGATGTTGTCGGCATTGAGCGGCATGTCGCCCAGCGTTGCATCGCTGATGAAATCCTCGAGATTGGCCAGGCGCTTGGCCATGGCCTCGATGTGCGCCTGCGGGATCGATGCGGTCTTGGACAGGAAGGCATCGGCCAGCGTGTCGGTGAGCGTCTTGATCAGGGCGTCCTGCGGGGCGTCATGGATGCCCATCAGCGCCAGTCCCTGGCGCAGGCGCTGCAGCAAGCCGGGCAGGTTCTGGATGACCTGTGCCCGGTCGCTGCGGTTGGGCTTGGCGCTGGCGGCCCACACCAGGTCGGCGGCCGTGCGCTTCAAGGTGATGGTGTCGGCATGCTGGGCGCCATCGCGCACGGCCGACAGGGCCAGCACCTCGGCCCAGGTCTTGAACAGGAACTCGCGGATCTCGTCACGCACCGGCATGTCCTTGAGCATGGTGCGCATCTCGATCGTGTACTGGATCGCCAGGGTTTCCTTCTGCTCGACCTGCTGGGCCACGCTGACCAGGCGCGAGGTGGCCTGCTTCTCGGTGAGGAACTTGGACAGGAACTTCTCGAACTCGTCGTAGACCAGCTGGAACACGCGGCGACCGGTCTCCGGGTACTGCTCGATCACCTGCACCACGCGGCGGATCTCGGCCTCCAGGGCGCTGCCATTGATGCTGGTGGAATCGAAGCCCATCACGCAGGCACCCATGCGGTCGATCAACTGGCGCGCAGGGTGGTCCAGGTTGCTGAAGAACTCGGGCTCGGCCAGGGCCACGCGCAGCACCGGCACCTGCAGGCGCGCAAACCACACGCGCACGGCAGGCGGGATGCGGTCTTCGGCCAGGATGCTCTGGAACATCAGGGCCACCACCTCGATGATGGCTTTTTCACCTGCGGTGGAGGCCTTGTTCTTGAACTCGGTGGAACGCTCGCGCACGGTACCGGCCAGCTGCACCACGGCAGCCGGGCTGTAGTCTTCCATGAGCGTGGCCACACCGCTGTAGTAGGTGTCCGCCTGGACGCGCTGCGCCGACAGCGCATGGGCCAGGGCCGCAGAGGCCGGCGGCGCCTTGACCATGTCGAAGCCCGTGGCCGGCTGGGTGAGCAGCCGGCGCAACTGGCCCATGACACCCTGTGCGCGCTGGCGCGCGCGGATCAGCGGCGTCATGCCGGTCGCAAAGCCCATGCCCATGCCGCCGCCGGGGGCCATGGGATAGCCCGGGCCTGGCGGCATATAACCCCCTTGCATGTGCTGGGGCTGCATCTGCTGCGGGTACATGCCCGCGGCCGCCGCCTGGCGACCTGCCGCAATCGCCTCGCGCGACTGTGCCAGCGCCTGCGACGCCAGGCCTGCCGGACCGGAATCGCCACCGCCCGGTGCGCCGCCACCGCCACCGCCCCCGGTGCGCCGCACGCGCGAGCGCAGGTCGGACTGCACTGCCACACCCTGCTCCACATAGAAGGCATTGGTGGCCTGGTACTGCTTTTGCAGCACGTTCGCCAGTTCCCGCTGCAGGGGATCCACCACGGTGAGCAGGTCGGTGCGCGGCAAACCCGCCTCCACCCACTGCTGCACCAGCAGCAGGCAGATGGTTTCGGGGCGCAGGATGTCGCTGCTGTCTATCTCCTGCCCCTCCAGCGACTGGGTGCGCTGGCGCAGCGCATCGAAGTGCTGGCCCGCCTGCTCGGCCACGGTCAACGCCATGCGCGAGGCGACGATCTTGTTTTCCACCACATCGTCGCTGAGCAGCTCGAACGACAGGCTGAGGTTGTTGCCGCCCGCTGCGGTCAGCCCCGAGCGCGCGCTGGTGTGGGGCGCCAAGGCCTCCTGCCATGCCTGGCTGGTGGCCGATACCCACTTGGCATGGTGCTGCTGGTAGAGCATCCAGGTGTCGCGGCGGGACTGCATCTCGCGCGCGGTGCCGGTCTGCGCGATCAGCACGCCCAGGAAATCAGCGACGGTCTTGTCCACCTCCGCCAGCCCTGCGCAGAGCCCCTCGACGAACCGCTGGCGCGCCAAGCGTGCCAGGCGGCGCTGCGGTGAGGGGGCAGGGGAGTTTTGCATGCGCCAATATTAGCGGTTCAGACGGCGGCCCCGGCGTTGGGATCGTTGGGATCGCCGTCCTTTTTGGTAGTGGTCTTGATCAGGTCTTCGCGCTTGACGCCCAGCCACATGGCAATCGCCGCGGCCACGAACACCGACGAGTAGATACCGAACAGGATACCAATGGTCAGCGCGAGAGCAAAGTAATGAAGGCTCGGGCCGCCGAAGAAGAACATCGACAGCACCATCGCCTCGGTGGACGCGTGGGTGATGATGGTCCGGCTCATGGTGCTGGTGATGGCGTGGTCGATCACCTCGTGCGTCGTCATCTTGCGGTACTTGCGGAAGGCCTCGCGGATCCGGTCGAAGATCACGACCGATTCGTTGACCGAATACCCCAGCACGGCCAGCACGGCCGCCAGCACCGACAGCGAGAACTCCCACTGGAAGAATGCGAAGAACCCAAGGATGATCACCACATCGTGCAGGTTGGCGATGATGGCCGCGACCCCGAACTTCCACTCGAAGCGAAAGGCCAGGTAGATCATGATGCCCACCACCACCATCGCCAGCGCCATCAGCCCACCGTGCACCAGTTCCTCGCCCACCTGCGGTCCGACGAACTCGGTGCGGCGCAGCGTGACCTCCGGGTCGGCAGACTTGAGCGCAGTGAGCACCCGCTCGCTCTGCTGGGCCGAAGTCACGTCCTTCTGCACGGGCAGGCGGATCATCACGTCGCGAGCGGAGCCGAAGGTCTGCACCTGCACGTCCGGGTAGCCCAGCGCCGACACCGTCTCACGCACCTTGGAGAGCTCGGCCGGCTGGCTGTAGGCCACTTCCATGACCGTGCCGCCCGTGAACTCCACCGACAGGTGCAGCCCGCGTGTGAGCAGGAAGAACACCGCCAGCGCGAAAGTGATGAAGGAGATCGCGTTGAAGATCAACGCGTGCTTCATGAAGGGGATGTCTTTTTTGATGCGGAAAAATTCCATGGCCGCTGTCCTTTAGTTCGTTTTGGCCACAGCGGTGTCGGCGTCCGGCTTCCAGATCTGCCCGATCGACACGCTCTTGAGCTTCTTCTGGCGCCCGTACCACAGGTTCACCAGGCCGCGCGAGAAGAACACGGCCGAGAACATGCTGGTCAGGATACCGATGCAGTGCACCACGGCAAAGCCGCGCACCGGGCCGGAGCCAAAGGCGAGCAGGGCCAGACCGGCGATCAGCGTGGTCACGTTGGAGTCCAGGATGGTCGCCCAGGCGCGCTCGTAGCCCGCATGGATGGCCGCCTGCGGCGACAGGCCGGCGCGCAGCTCCTCGCGGATGCGCTCATTGATCAGCACGTTGGAGTCGATGGCCACGCCGATGGCCAGCGCCATGGCGGCGATGCCGGGCAGCGTGAGCGTGGCCTGCAGCATGGACAGCACGGCCATCAGCATCAGCACGTTGACCCCCAGCGCGATGCTGGAGAACACGCCGAACAGCATGTAGTAGAAGCACATGAAGGCCGCGATGGCCGCTAGGCCCCAGACCACGCTGTGGATGCCGCGCTCGATATTGTCGGCACCCAGGCTCGGGCCGATGGTGTATTCCTCGATGATTTCCATGGGCGCGGCCAGCGAGCCGGCGCGCAGCAGCAGCGCCGTGTCATTGGCTTCCGCCGTGGTCATGCGGCCCGAGATCTGCACCCGGCCGCCACCGATTTCACTGCGGATCACGGGGGCCGTGACCACTTCGCCCTTGCCCTTTTCGAAAAGCACGATGGCCATGCGCTTGCCGATGTTGTCGCGCGTGATGTCGCGGAAGATGCGCGAGCCCTTGGCGTCCAGCGTGAGGTTCACGGTGGGCTCCTGGGTCTGGCCGTCGAAGCCGGGTTGGGCATCGGTCAGGTTCTCGCCGGTCAGGATGACCTGCTTCTTGACCACCACGAGCTGGCCGTTGCGCTCGGGGTAGCGCTCGGAGCCGAATGGCACCGGGCCGCGGCCCGACTCGGCCGAGCGGGCTTCGGTGCCCTCGTCGACCATGCGCACTTCCAGGGTGGCCGTGCGGCCCAGGATGTCCTTGGCCTTGGCCGTGTCCTCCACCCCAGGCAATTGCACGACAACACGGTCCAGGCCCTGCTGCTGGATCACCGGCTCGGCCACGCCCAGCTCGTTGATGCGGTTGTGCAGGGTGACCATGTTCTGCTTGAGCGCCTGCTCCTGCACGCGGCGCGTGGCCTCCGGCTTGATGGTGGCGCGCAGCTTGAATTCGCTGCCATCGGGCACGCTCGTCGTCACCAGGTCGGGGAACTGGTCGCTGACCAGGTTGCGGGCGGCCGTGACCGCAGCTTCATCGCGCAGGCGTACTTCGACGGCCTGGCCATCGCGGCTGATGCCGCCATGGCGGATGTTCTTGTCGCGCAGCGCGGTGCGCAGGTCGCCGGCATACGACTCGGCCTTCTTGGTCAGGGCCGCCTGCATGTCCACCTGGAGCATGAAGTGCACGCCACCGCGCAGGTCCAGCCCCAGGTACATGGGCATGGCACGAATGGAGGTCAGCCACTTGGGCGACAGCGAGATGCGGTTCAACGCGACCACATAGGAGGGATCGGACTCATCGGGCACCAAGGCCTTCTGGATGGTGTACTTGGCCTTTTCCTGGTCTTCCTGCTTCTCGAGCCGCGCACGCAGGGAGGCGCCCTCCAGGCTCACAGAGGCTGTCGGGACTTCTGCCGCTTTGAGCGCCTCTTCCACCCGCTGCTGCAGCGCAGCATCCACCTTCACGGAAGACTTGACGGCAGACACCTGCACAGCAGGTGCCTCGCCAAAGAAATTGGGCAGGGTATACAGGGTCCCCACCAGCAGCACGATCACCAGGATCGCGTACTTCCACACCGGATATCGGTTCATGATCGCGCTCTTGCCTCTTGGAAAGCTTCAGGGGGCGCCGCCCGCACGGGCCGGGGCGCCCCGGATACAGGGGGCTTTGCGGCCTTACTTGACCGAGCCCTTGGGCAGGACCTGCACCACGGCACTGCGCTGCAGCTGGATTTCGACGCCGCTCGCGATTTCCAGGTGCAGAAAGCCTTCGGACAGGCGCGTGACCTTGCCGACGATGCCGCCTGCGGTCGCCACCTCATCGCCCTTGGCGATGGCGTCGATCATGGCGCGGTGCTCCTTTTGCTTCTTCATCTGGGGGCGGATCATGACGAAGTACAGCACCACGAACATCAACACCAGGGGCAGCATGCCGGTGAGCGAGGACATCATGTCACCACCGCCCGCAGCGGCGGCGGGAGCGGTCTGGGCAAAAGCAGAAGAAATAAACACGGACGAAACTCCACAACGGATGGTCAAAACACACTGAAAACCGCCTGCAGACAGCGCCTGCGCGCTCACCGGGCGGAACAGGACATTGTATGCGGCCCCCCGCCACGCCCCCAAGGGGTATGACCCAAGGTGGCAGCGGGTGTTTGTTGCTCTCCACAGAATGCCCTCTCAGGCAAGCCTGCAAAGACTCGAAAGCTACATTTTCAATAGCAAAAAGCCCGCGCAAGCGCGGGCTCTCCGATCAAGGTGCGGCCAGGCCGCCCCACTTCAAGCGGCCTGGCGCTGCGTCTGCACCGCACCGCCCTGGCGCCATTGGGCCATCAGGCCAGCCCACTTGGGTCGGGCCGCAGCCAGGTGGCGCTCCTTCACATGGCCATAGCCACGGATCTCTTCGGGAATGCGCGCAATCTCCACGGCCAGCGCCAGGTTGTCGGCGCTGAGGCTCTGCAGCAGCTCGTCGAGGCAGGCGCGGTATTCCACGATCAGTGCGCGCTCCATGCGGCGCTCCTCGGTCTTGCCGAACAGGTCGAACGCCGTGCCGCGCAGGCCCTTGAGCTTGGCCAGCACGCCGAAGGCGCTGCGCATCCAGGGGCCAAAGGGCTGCTTGACCAGTTCGCCCCGGTCGTTCTTCTTGGCTGTCATGGGCGGGGCCAGATGGTGCACCAGCTTGTAGTCGCCCTCGAACATGTTCGCGATCTTGTCCGTGAAGGCCTTGTCGGTGTGCAGGCGCGCCACCTCGTACTCGTCCTTGTAGGCCATGAGTTTGAACAGGTAGCGGGCCACGGCTTCCGACAGGCGGGTGCCGGTACCGAGCTTTCCTTCGGCGGCGCGCACCTTTTCCACGAAGGCCGTGTACTCGGCTGCGTAGGCGGCGTTCTGGTAGCCCGTGAGGAAGTCGACGCGCTTGGACAGCATCTCGGTGATGGACGGCTTCTTGACGAACTCGATCACCTGCGCGGCCTGGAACAGCGACTGCACGGCCTTCAGCTCATGGGCGCAGCGGCGACCCCATTCGAAGGCTGCCTTGTTGTTGTCCACCTGCACGCCATTGAGCTCCATGGCGCGCATCAACGAAGCGAACGACAGCGGCACGCGGCCCTTTTGCCAGGCATAGCCCAGCATCAGCGGGTTGGTGTAGATGCTGTCGCCCAGCAGCTGGGTGGCCACCTGCTCGGCATCGAAGCTGCCCACGCCACCGGCCCCCACGGCCGCCGCGATGGCGCTGTCGCAGTTGGCGCCCGGGAACTGCCAGTTGGGATTGGTCACGAAGGCTGCCGTGGGCGTGCCATGCGTGTTGAGCGCCACGAAGGTGCGGCCCGGCTGCATCACGGCCAGCGTGTACTTGTGCGCCGCGACGATGGAGTCGCAGCCGATCACCAGGTCGGCCTTGGCGGTGTCGACCTTGGTGGTGTAGATGGCCTCGGGGCGGTTGGCGATCTGGATGTGGCTCCAGGTGGCGCCGCCCTTCTGGGCCAGGCCGCCGGCGTCCTGGGTGATGACGCCCTTGCCGTCGAGGTGCGCTGCCATGCCCAGCAGCGAGCCGATGGTGATCACGCCCGTGCCGCCCACGCCGCCGACCACGATGCCCCAGGCCGCTTCGGCCACGGGTAGCACCGGCTCGGGGATGGCCGGCAGGCTGGCCAGGTCGCCCTTCTTTTCCTTCTTGGGCTTCTTGAGCTTGCCGCCTTCCACCGTGACGAAGCTCGGGCAGAAGCCATTCACGCAGGAGTAGTCCTTGTTGCAGGTGCTCTGGTTGATGCGGCGCTTGCGGCCGAATTCCGTCTCCACCGGCTCCACGCTCAGGCAGTTGGACTTGGTCGAGCAGTCGCCGCAGCCCTCGCACACCAGGTCGTTGATGACCACGGTCTTGTCGGGCGTGGCCAGGGTGCCGCGCTTCCTGCGGCGACGCTTTTCGGTGGCGCAGGTCTGGTCGTAGATGATGACCGTGCAGCCCTTGATCTCGCGGAACTGGCGCTGCAGCGTGTCGAGTTCGTCGCGGTGGTGCACCGTCACGCCCGCGGCCAGCGCCACGCCGTCGTACTTCTGCGGTTCGTCGGTGACGATGATGAGCTTGACCACGCCCTCGGACTTGAGGCTGTTCATGATCTGCAGCACCGAGTGGCCCTCGGGCCGTTCGCCCACCTGCTGGCCGCCGGTCATGGCCACGGCGTCGTTGTAGAGCACCTTGTAGGTGATGCTGGTGCCGGCCGCAATGCTCTGGCGGATGGCCAGCAGGCCGCTGTGGAAGTAGGTGCCGTCGCCCAGGTTGGCGAACACATGCTGGTCGGTGGTGAACGGGGCCTGGCCCACCCAGGTCACGCCTTCGCCGCCCATCTGCGTGAAGGTGGAGGTGTTGCGGTCGGGCATCCAGTTGGCCATGTAGTGGCAACCGATGCCGGCCACGGCGCGCGAGCCCTCGGGCACACGGGTGCTGGTGTTGTGCGGGCAACCGCTGCAGAACCAGGGTGCGCGCTCGCCGGTTTCCACCTTGAGCTCGGCCATGCCGCGCTCGCTCGCCTCGATGACGGCAATGCGCGCATCCATGCGGGCGATGATGTCGCTCGATACACCCATCTTTTTCAGGCGCTTGGCGATGGCCTTGGCGATGATGGCCGGCGTCAGGTCGGCCTTGGCGCGCAGCAGCCAGTTCTGGCTGGGGTTGGGCATGGACCATTCGCCGCCCGTGGCATCGCCCTCGGGCTCGTCGAACTTGCCCAGCACATGGGGGCGCACGTCCGAACGCCAGTTGTACAGCTCTTCCTTGAGCTGGTACTCGATGACCTGGCGCTTTTCCTCGACCACCAGGATCTCCTGCAGGCCCTGGGCGAAGTCGCGCGTGATGGTGGCCTCGAGCGGCCACACCACGTTGACCTTGTGCACGCGGATGCCGAGCTGGCGGCAGGTGTCGTCGTCCAGGCCCAGATCCACCAGGGCCTGGCGCGTGTCGTTGTAGGCCTTGCCGCTGGCGATGATGCCGAAGCGGTCGTTCGGGCCTTCGATCACGTTGTAGTTGAGCCTGTTGGCGCGGATGTACGCCAGGGCCGCATACCACTTGTAGTCCATGAGGCGCGCTTCCTGCTCCAGCGGCGCATCGGGCCAGCGGATATGCAGGCCGCCGGGCGGCATCACGAAGTCCTCGGGCATCACGATCTTCACGCGATCGGGGTCCACCGAGATGCTGCTCGAGGACTCGACCACCTCCTGGATGGTCTTCATGCCCGACCACACGCCCGAGAAGCGGCTCATGGCGAAGGCGTGCAGCCCCATGTCCAGGATTTCCTGCACGCTGCTCGGGAAGAACACCGGCGTGCCGCAGGCCTTGAAGATGTGGTCGCTCTGGTGCGCGGCCGTGCTGCTCTTGCTGATGTGGTCGTCGCCCGCAATGGCGATCACGCCGCCGTGCTTGGCGGTGCCGGCCATGTTGGCGTGCTTGAACACGTCCGAGCAGCGGTCCACGCCCGGTCCCTTGCCGTACCAGATGCCGAAGACGCCGTCGAACTTCTTGGATTGGGGGTACAGGTCGAGCTGCTGCGTGCCCCAGACGGCCGTGGCGCCGAGCTCCTCGTTCACCCCGGGCTGGAAGACGATGTTGTTGGCCGCCAGGTGCTTCTTGGCCGCCCACAGGGACTGGTCGTAGGTGCCCAGGGGCGAGCCGCGGTAGCCGCTGATGAAGCCGGCCGTGTTCAGTCCCTCCATCGCATCGCGCTGGCGCTGCAGCATGGGCAGGCGAACCAGGGCCTGCACCCCGCTCATGAAGGCCCGCCCGCTGTCCAAAGCGTATTTGTCGTCGAGCGTGACGGTCTCGAGGGCCTTGCGGATGTGCTCGGGCAGTGGGGCATTCATGGCTATGTCTCCATTGGCTTTTTTGTGGGATGCGCCCCTTGTGGGGGCGGTGGATCACGGCGCTGTCACCCGTTTAGGGCGGCACCTCCAGTGTGGAGACAAGTGTATGCCCGCGTCGCTGATATGTCTTTGCGTTGTGTGCCGTGTTTGGGCTATTCTGAGAAAGGATCTTTCTTGATATGGCCATTTTGTGAACACTCTCGACAAATTCGACATTGCCATCCTCAACGAGCTGCAGACCGATGCCCGGCTGACCAATGCCGAGCTGGCCCAGCGCGTGGGCCTGTCGGCCGCGCCCTGCTGGCGCCGCGTGCGCGCGCTGGAGGAAGAAGGCTTCATCAAGGGCTACCGCGCCGAGATCGACCGCAACAAGATCGGCCTGGGGGTGCTGGCCTTCGTGCGGCTCGACGCCGACCGCAGCACCGGCAACCTCACGCGCGAGATGGAGGACGCGATCGCCAAGATCCCCGAGGTCGTGGCCTGCCACTACATCAGCGGCACCGGCACCTTCGAGCTGCAGGTCGTGGCGCGTGACCTGGAGAGCTTTTCGCAGTTCGCACGCAATGTGCTGCTCAACCTGCCGAACGTGAAAGACATGCACACCAGCTTTTCGCTCGGCGAAGTCAAGGCCAGCGGGGCTCTGCCGCTCACGCACCTGGCCCGGACGAGATGATGACGCTACTTATTTTGTAGCAATTTGCGTTTTATGGACATGCGCCAGGGCCTATTTTGGCCGGATATCGGCGCTGACACGCCGCTGCGCACAGGGCTGGGACGGTGTCCGATGCCCAACCCCTGGCAAGGTAACAAGGCGTTCGGGCGTGGACTCACCACAGGGTGTGCTGTATAAGCCTGCGACGCCACAGCACAACCACCGCGGAACCACCCAGCTGCCGCGCGCACCCTCTCCACGACCGGGGTGCTTTGTCGCAATGCTCAGGGGTTGCGCGTTGGCCGGTGGGGCTAGAAATACGATGGCTTCTTTGGTACAGGCCGGCGGCCTGTCGAAGGAAGTCCCAAAGAGGGAGCGAGCGGCATGATCATCTGGGGCATTTTTTGGGGCGCGGTGCTGGGTTCCTGGTTTGGCGGCCATGGCGATTTCGGACCGTTCGTCGGCGCCATCCTGGGCTTCTTTGCCGGGCTGTCGTTGCGCTGGGCGGTGCGCTCCGCCATTCGTACCGAGTTGCAGGCGCAGGCCGCGAAGGCTGTCTCCCCGTCTTCTGCTGCGGCGGCGCACGCGGCGCCCACGGCCGAAGACCGGGCACAGGTGGCCTCGCCCTCACCGCCCCCCCCGCCGGTGACCCTGGACAAACGCCCGGACGCGGACGATCCGTTCTGGACTGGCGAACTCATGCCGCAAGGCCTGCCGCCCGCCCCGACCTCGGCCTCCACCTCGGCTCCGGTGCCTCCCGGCCCCGATGTACTTCGCCAGCCCGCCCCACCCAACCCCTTGGAGCAGGCCGTGCTTGCCGCCAGGAACTGGCTGCTGGGCGGCAACACCATCGTGCGGGTAGGCCTGGTGATTTTGTTCATTGGCCTGTCCTTCCTTGCGCGGTATGCCGCTTCGGCCGGGCTGTTGCCGGTCGAATTCCGCCTGGCTGCAGTCGCGGCGGTGGGCATTGCGCTGCTGGTGGTGGGCTTTCGCAAGCGCGCTGACAAGCCCGCTTTTGCGCTGGCCCTGCAGGGCGGTGGCGTGGCGGTCATGTACCTCACCGTGTTCGCCGCCTTCCGGCTCTACGGGCTGCTGCCACCGCTTTATGCCTTCGGTCTGATGATCGCGGTCTGCGCCGCCAGCTGCGCGCTGGCGCTGCTGCAGGACTCGCGCGCACTTGCCGTGGCTGCGTTTGCCGGTGGCTTTGCCGCACCCATCCTGCTGTCCACGGGTCAGGGCAGTCATGTGGGCCTGTTCAGCTACTACACCCTGCTGAACCTGGCCATTCTCTTCATTGCCCACAAGCGCTCCTGGCGCATGCTCAACGTGGTGGGCTTTGTCGCCACCTTTGGCGTCGCCTCGGCATGGGGTGCGCTCAAGTACCAGCCCGAGAACTACGCCAGCACGCAGCCCTTCCTTGCGGGCTTTGTGCTGATCTACCTTTGTGCTGCCATCCTCTATGCCCGCAACACACCCACCAAGCTGGGCAATGCCGTCGACACCATGCTGGTCTTCGGCACGCCGCTGGTGGGTTTTGGTCTGCAGGCCGGGCTGGTACAGCCTTTTGAGCTGGGCGCCGCCTTCTCCGCAATGGCCTTCGCCGCGCTGTACCTGGTGACAGCGACAGTGTTGGCGCGCCGCGCGCTGGACAGCTGGCGCCTGCTCGTCGAATGCTTCATTGCCGTTGGCGTGGGCTTTGCCACACTGGCCGTGCCGCTGGCGCTGGACGCTCAATGGACGTCTGCGGTCTGGGCGCTCGAAGGCGCAGGCGCTTTCTGGGTCGGCATGCGCCAGGCCCGCTGGATGCCGCGCGCCTTCGGGCTTGTGCTGCAGGTCGTGGCCATGCTGGCTTTCCTGGGCAGCACCTCCAGCATCTCGCCGCTGCCGCTGGTCAACCCTGCCTTCCTGGGCGCGTTGCTGATCGCGCTGCCCTCGCTGCTGCTGGCCTGGTGGTTGCGCCAGCCGCTGCCGCACAGCGGCTCAGCCTGGGCCCGGGGTTATGCGGGTGTTGAGGCGCGGCTGTCCAACCCGGCCTATCTCTACGGCTTTGTGTTCTGGTGCCTGGCCTGGCTCATGGAAATCACGCGGCGTGTGCCCGGCCTGGAAGCGGGCCAGTGGCCCACGTCGGTGTTCTCCGAACAGGTGACCGGACTGCTGGCCATGCTGGCCGTCGTGCTCAGCGCCGCGCTGTCAATGGTGCTGGGCCTTCGCACGCGCTGGGCAGTGGCTACCTGGCCGGCGCGCGGCACCATTGCCGTGCTGGCGCTGGGGTTGGTCGTGCAGGTGGCCGACGGCTACCGCGTGCTCGCCACCCCCGCCTGGGCCGTGTGGCCCGTCGTGCTGGCGCTGCATGTGTGGATGCTGCGGCAGACGGACCGCCTGCAGGTGGCGGCCGATGTGGATGGCAAGCCGGGTGCTCCCACCCCGCTCGTTGGCTGGTTCCATGCCGCCACAGCGTGGCTGGTGACTTTGCTGCTGGCCGACTGCCTGTGGTCCGGCATCGGCAAGGCTGAGCTGTGGCGTACCTCTTGGGCCGGTGTGGTCCTGCTGGTCAGCGCCATTGCGGTGTTGATGCTGCTGGCGCTGTGGGCGGGTCGTGGCAACCGGCTGGCAGCGCGTGCAGCGCTGCCTTGGCCGCTCAACCCGCATGCCGAGGCCTACTACTGGCTGGCGGCCCTGCCCCTGGCGGTGATGGTGTTCTGGGGCGCGCTGTTGGCGGCAGTGCATTCGTCAGGCCACACCGCGCCGCTGCCCTACATTCCACTGCTCAACCCCACCGACCTGACGCTCGCGCTCGCGTTGGGCGGCCTGGTGTTCTGGCGGCGGGTACTGCTTTCGGCGCTACCGCTCCCGGCCCGCTCGGGCTGGGTCACCGGGCGCCATGCGCTGCTGGCGTTGGCGCTGCTGGCGTTCATCGTGATCAACACCGTGTGGTTGCGTGTGGCCCACCACTTCTTCGGCGTGCGCTGGGATGCGTCTGCGCTGTTCGACAGCTTCGTGGTGCAGACCGGCTACGCCATCCTGTGGACGCTGCTGGCGCTCAGCATGATGGTGCTGGCGCACCGGCGCGTGCAGCGGCCGCTGTGGCTGGTGGGCGCGGGCCTGCTGGGCGGGGTGGTGGTCAAGCTGCTGCTGATCGATTTGTCCAATGCCGGCGGTGCCGAACGCATCATTGCCTTCATCGCCGTGGGTGTGCTCATGCTGGTGGTGGGCTACTTCGCGCCGTTGCCGCCCAAGGCGGCTGCCCGCGCGGAGCCTGCTGCTCCACCGCTGGCGCCATCGCAACAAGAAGCACTCCCATGAAGCCTGTCGCTCTGAACCTGCCCCTGGCGCTGGCCGCTGCCGCCCTGTCCCTGTGTGCCGGTGCGGCCCACGCGGTGACCGATGCCAGCAAGCCTGCGGCCTACGCCATTCGCATTCCCGTGACGCTTGCGGCCGATGCGCCGCTGCAGCGCATGCTGCTGCCCGCCGAGGTGCTGGTGCGCCTGCAAAGCCCGGGCTACGCCGACCTGCGCCTTTTCAACGGCACGGGCCAGCCCGTGCCCATGGCACTGGCCGGTGTGGCGGCGGCCAGCGCCCCCGAGGAGTCGGTGACCTTGCCCGCTTATCCCATCCTGGGCGCTGCCAGCGCGGGGACGGCAGGGCTCGAAGGCCTGTCGCTGCGCATCGAGGAGCGCCAGGGCCAGCGCGTGGTGCAGATCGACAGTGCCGGCACTGCAGGTCCTGCAGCCACACAAACCGTGCGGGGCGCGTTGCTCGACGCGCGCGATGTGCAACTGCCCGTGGCCCGCATGGCCCTGGACGCGGATCTGCCAGCAGGCCAACCCGTGACGTTCCAGGTGCAGGCCAGCAAGGACCTCAAGCACTGGCATCCACTGGCCGAGACCGTGCTGTACCGTGCCGACGCTGCGATGGCACCCACGGCACCAGGCCGCCTGGGCAGCGAGCAGATCGACCTGCAGCGCGCCGACCTCAAGGACCACTACCTGCGCGTGACCTGGGGCGACGCTGCCGTGACCTTGCGCGGCGTCAAGCTGGCTACCTCGACCAAAACGAGCCCGCGCGAGCGCGTCAACGCCAGCATGGCGGTGCCGCCACTGGGCAACAACCCACGCGAGCTGGTGTTTGCGCTGCCGTTTGCTACGCCAATCGCCGCGCTCCAGATCAAGCCGCCTGGCAACAATGTGCTGATCCCTGTGCGCGTGCTGGGCCGCAACCACCGCGAGCAGCCCTGGTCGCCGCTGGCGAGCGCGGTGGTCTACACGATGACCATGGAAGGCAAGGAGCAGGTCAGCGGCCCCATCGAGCTGGGCGGCGCCTCGCTGCGCGAGATCAAGATCGAAGCCGACCCCAAGACCCCCGGCTTTGCCGCCGCGCCCGAGATGGCGCTGCAATTCGAGCCCGCGCAGCTGGTGTTCCTGGCCAGCGGGCAAGGGCCCTTCACACTGGCGGCTGGGCTGCCCGGCGCCAGCGCGGCGGCCAGTGCCTTCCTGCCCCTGGCCAGCCTGGTGCCGGGCTACCAGCCCGCTCAGGAGAACCAGTTGCCCATGGCGCTGGCCGATGTGGCCCGGGCCGACATCACCGGTGGCAAGCCCGAAGACAGCGCGCGGGTGCCTGCTGCGGCCGCCAGCGGCGGCATCTCCACGCGCAGTGCCGTGCTGTGGGGCGTGCTGCTGGCGGGCGTGGGAGCGCTGGCGCTCATGGCTTGGCTGCTGCTGCGGCAGACCAGGCGGGCGGGCAACCACGCACCGGCTGAGCCCACCGATGCGGTGTGAAGGTGTACTGGGGGGAAGGGACAGGCCTGCAGTCGGCTATTTGGCGCTGACCGGCCACGGCCACTCCAACCGTCGCACAATGTGCAGACATGCCACCATTGCCGTCCCACGAAAGCACGCGCAGCGTCGCGCCCGAATCCGCCCCCACCAGCGCGAGGGCTGAAGCCGCGCAGGGAACCACGGAAGAAGCCACGGCCGCCCAGCCCGGCCCGACCTCCGAGCAGCGGGCCTCGCTGTCCACCCTGGCACCGCTCTCGGCGCCGGTGTTCCGCATGCTCTGGCTGACCTGGGTGGCGGCCAATACCTGCATGTGGATGAACGACGTGGCGGCCGCCTGGCTGATGACCTCGCTCACCACCTCGCCCATCCTGGTGGCGCTGGTGCAGTCGGCCTCCACCCTGCCGGTGTTCCTGCTGGGCCTGCCCAGCGGCGCGCTGGCCGACATCCTGGACCGGCGCCGCTACTTCATGGCCACGCAGTTCTGGGTGGCCGCCGTCGCGCTGGTGCTGTGCGCGACGGTGCTGGCCGGCGGCATGACGGCGCCGCTGCTGCTGGCGCTGACCTTTGCCAACGGCATCGGGCTGGCCATGCGCTGGCCGGTGTTTTCCGCCATCGTGCCCGAGCTGGTCAGCCGCGCCCACCTGCCCGCCGCCCTGGCGCTCAACGGCGTGGCCATGAACGCCTCGCGCATCATCGGGCCGCTGCTGGCCGGCGCCATCATCGCCAGCGCCGGCAGTGCCTGGGTCTTCGTGCTCAACGCCGTGCTGTCGGTGGGCTCGGGCCTGGTGATCATGCGCTGGAAGCGCGACCACGTGCCCAGCCCCCTGGGCCGCGAGCGGCTGCCCAGCGCCATGCGCGTGGGCCTGCAGTTCGTGCGCCAGTCGCCGCGCATGCGCGCCGTGCTCTGGCGCATCTCCATCTTCTTCCTGCACGCCACGGCGCTGCTGGCCATGCTGCCGCTGCTGGCCAAGGGCCTGGAGGGCGGCGGCGCGGGCACCTTCACGCTGCTGCTGGCGTCCATGGGGGCGGGCGCCATCGTGGCGGCGATGTTCCTGCCGCGCCTGCGCCAGGCCATGCCGCGCGATGTGCTGGTGCTGCGCGGCACCCTGCTGCAGGCGGCCGCCACCGGCGTGATGGCCGTGGCGCCCAATGTCTACGTAGCCGTGCCCGCGATGGTCGTGGGCGGCATGGCCTGGATCACCACGGCCAACTCGCTCAGCGTGTCGGCCCAGCTGGCGCTGCCCAACTGGGTGCGCGCGCGCGGCATGTCCATCTACCAGATGGCCATCATGGGCTCCACCGCCCTGGGCGCTGCGGTGTGGGGCCAGGTGGCCACGCTCACCAGCGTGCACACCAGCCTCGCGCTGGCCGCCGTCACGGGCACCATTGCCATGGTGGTCGTGCAGCGCCTGGTGGCCGACCGCAGCATCGAGGAAGACCTGAGCCCGTCCCAGGCCTTCAAGGCCCCCGTCGCGCCCACCCCGCCCGAACGCGGGCATGTGGTGGTCACCATCGAGTACGTCATCGACCCCGCGCGCGCCACCGACTTCCGCGCGCTCATGCAGGAAAGCCGCCGCAGCCGCCTGCGCCAGGGCGCTCTCTCGTGGCAGCTGCAGCACGACATCGCCGACCCGGCACGCTATGTGGAGCAGATCGAGGACGAGTCCTGGACCGAGCACCTGCGCCGCTTCGACCGTGTCACCGCCTCCGACGTGGCCCTGCGCGAACGCAAGCTGGCCTTCCACCTCGGCGACGCCCCCCCCGTGGTCTCGCGCTTCGTGGTGGAGCGCTGAGCCCGGCTACTGGTAGAAACCGGTGCGCCCTAAGCCAGTGCCCCCGTGCAAGGGCCGCCAAGTCGCTTATGCGGCGCTTCGCTTGCGTGCACCGGGGGCGTCCCCCCTCTGGGGGGATGGCGCGCAGCGCCTCAGGGGGAGCCTACCGTGGCCAGAGCACCCACAGGCGCAGGCCCTGCTTGAGCCGGCCGGCAATGTCGCCCGCCTCCTGGCCCCAGCCCGTGAAGTAGTCGGCCCGCACGGCGCCCAGGATGGCGCTGCCCGTGTCCTGGGCCAGCACCAGCCGGCTCAGCTGCACCTGCGGCCCGGCGGAGGCCAGCCACACCGGCGTGCCGTAGGGAATGCTCTGGCGGTCCACGGCGATCGAGCGGCCCGGCGTGAGCGCCACGCCCTGCGCGCCCTTGGGACCGAAGCCGGCCTCCATGCCGTCGAGCGCCTCTTCGCGGAAGAACACGTAGCGCGGATTGGCCCACAGCAGCTCATTGGTGCGCTGCGGGTTCTGCGCCAGCCAGGCACGGATGCCGGGCCAGGTGGCATCGCGCGTGGCGCCCTGGTCCAGCAGCCAGCGGCCCACGCTCTGGTAGGGCTGGTCGTTGGTGCCGGCATAGGCCACGCGCACCAGCGTCACCGAGCCGTCGGGCTCGGTCACGCGCAGGCGGCCCGAGCCCTGGATGTGCAGCACCATCGATTCGACCGGATCGCGCAGCCAGGCGATGGCACGCCCCTGCAGCGCGGCCTGCGCCTCGGGCAGGGTGTCGATCTGCTGGCGCGTGTACCAGGGCTTGCGCGCACCATGCCCGGCCGGCAGCCGGTACACCGGCACGGTGAAACCGTTGCCGGGCTGGCGCGCGGCATCGATCATGGGCTCGTAGTAGGCGGTGAGCAGGCCCTCGGGGTTGCCCTCGGGCGACTCCACGCGGTAGGGCTGCAGGCGCGCCACCATCCAGGCGCGCTGCTCCTCGGGCGTGGCGATGCTCAACTGGCGCACCTCGCCGCACAGCAGCGTGAACTGCGGTGCAGGGCGCTCGCAGCTCTTGATCCAGGCGTTCCAGGCCTCGTGCAGCGCGTCGTTGGCAAAGCCCGGCAGTTCGGCCCAGCGCACCGGGATCCAGCGGCTCTTGGGCTGGGCCATGGCGGACGGCAACGGGCCGTTGTCCCCGGGGACGAACACGGCGCCCGGCACGGGCGCAGGGGCTATGGCCGGGGGACGGGAGGGACTTGGGGCGGGTGCGGTGGAGCAGGCGGCCAGCGTTCCTACAATCAGCGCCGTCATCACAAGGCGCAGGAGTGTCAATTTCATGGGGCTGATTTTGCTTGAAGCGCTGCTCGCGCTGGTGGTGCTGGTGGCCATTGTCTGGTGGACCATGTTTTCGGGGCGCCGTGGCGGCGAGCTCAAGGCCCCCGAACCGGAGGGAGAAGAAGGCAAGAAGGCGGACACCCCGGCGCGCAAGGACTGAACCGAGCGCGGGGCTCAATGCCCCAGGCGCAGCAGGTTGGCCAGCTCCACGGCCGACTTCACCTGCATCTTGTCGAACACCCGCGCGCGGTGCACCTCCACCGTGCGCACGCTGATGTCGAGCTGGTCGGCAATCAGCTTGTTGGGCAGGCCCGCGACCACCAGGTCCATCACGTCGCGCTCGCGCTCGGTCAGGTCGGCCAGGCGCACCTGCAGGTCGCTGCGCTCGCGCAGCGTGGCCAGGTGGGCGGCCGATTTAGCCAGCGCCTGCTCGATGCGGTCCACCAGCGCATTGTCGGAAAACGGCTTCTCGCAGAAGTCGAAGGCGCCGCGCTTGACCGCGTCCACGGCCGTGGGCACATCGGCGTGGCCGGTGAGAAAGATCACCGGCATGGTCGCCAGGTCGCCGCGCACGATCAACAAATCGAACAGCGCCAGGCCGCTCATGCCCGGCATGCGCACGTCCAGCAGCAGGCAGCACGGATGGCGCTGCGCCGGGCGCGACTGCAGCGCGGCATCGAAGGCTTCGGCGCTGTCGAAGGACTCGCTGGGCAGGCGGCGCGAGCGCAGCAGCCAGGCCAGTGCTTCGCGCACGCCCGCATCGTCATCGACGATGTACACGGTGGCATTGGAGACGGGTTCCATCAGGAGGCGGTAGAAGAAGAGGCAGGAGGTTGGTGGACGGGCAGCGTGAAGGTGAATACCGTACCACGCGGTTCGTTGGCTGCAAAACCGAGGAAACCGCCATGCTGCTCGATGACGGTGCGGCACAGGCTCAGGCCCAGCCCCATGCCCTCGGCCCGCGTGGTGAAGAAGGGGGTGAACAGGCGCTCGGCCACCTCGGGCTCGATGCCGGCGCCCAGGTCGGCCACGGCAAACTCGATCCAGGCCTGGTGCGCGTTCGATGCCGCACGGCGCGCGCGGATCTCCAGCACGCGCTTGGAGATGCCCGGCACGTCCATGGCCTGCATGGCATTGCGCGCCAGGTTGAGCAGCACCTGCTCGACCATGGTGCGGTCGCACAGCGCAGCGGGCAGGTCCGGCTCCACCAGGGTGTGCACGCGCACACCGATCTTGCGCGCCTGCAGGCTCACCAGCGGCATGATGGCGTCGAGCAGTTGCTGCGCGGTGACGGCCTCGCGCGCCTGGTCGCGGCGGCGCACGAAGTCGTGCACGCTCTTGATCACCTTGCCGGCACGCTCGGCCTGCCGCCCGATCTGCTGCATGGCCATGCGCACGTCCTGCAGGCTCTCGGGCGGTGGCGGCAGGTCGCCCGCGCCAGCGGGCGTCTCCAGCAGGTTCAGGGAGCCCGTGGCATAGCTCGAGATCGCGGCCAGCGGCTGGTTGAGCTCGTGGCTGAGCAGCGAGGCCATCTCACCCACGGTGGCCAGGCGCGCGGTGGCCTGCAGGCGCTCCTGCGAGGCGCGCGAGAGTTCCTCAATGCGGCGCTGCTCGCTCATGTCCAGGAAGGCGCTCATCCATCCGGTGTGCAGTCCCTGGGCATTGATCAGCGGCGCCTCAATGATGAGCACGGGAAAGCGCGTGCCGTCCTTGCGCATGAATTCCGACTCGAAGCCTTCGCGCGGGGGCATGTAGCCGGCAAAGCGGATGGCCTGGCGCTGCTGGTACTCCTCCACGCGCTCGGGCGGCCAGTAGGGGGCCGACGCGCTCAGGCCCAGCAGCTCCTGCGGCGTGAAGCCCACCATGTCGCAGAACGCCGGATTGACGTAGGTGATGCGGCCTTCCAGGTCGCGCGCGCGCAGCCCGGTGACCAGCGAGTCCTCCATGGCCTTGCGGAATGCCAGCGCATCGCCCAGATCGCGCTCGGCACGCAGGCGCCGGCGGTTGTCGCGCACCAGCACCACCATCACAGTGACCAGTGCGATGGACATGGCTGTGACCAGCGCCGTGAGCACGTTCGGGAACAGGCTCGGGGCACTGTGCCAGGTGTCCATGCGCAGCACCAGGGTGGCGCCGGGCAGGTCCAGCAGGTGCGTGGCCGTGAACATGCGCGAGCCGCGCCGCGCCGCGCCCAGCACCGCCAGGCGCGTGCCATCGGCCTCGGTGAAGGAGGCCTCCTGGCTGCGCGTGAGTCCGTGCCCCACCAGGTCTTCGAGCATGGCGTTGAGCGCATAGGTGGCCACCAGGAAACCGGTGTTGCGCCCGCCCGAGGTGATGGGCAGGCACAGCTCCATCATCTCCGAGCCCAGTCCATCGCCATGGGGCTGGAAGTAGCTGCTGGAGTAGGCCGGCCCGCTCAGCCGGCGCGCATTGGCACAGGCCAGGGAGGCGTCGGAGTGCGCGCTCTCGCGCGTGCCCCGGTCCCAGTACACCGGTCGGTAGGGTGTCTGCACCTGCGAGCGCAACCGCATGCCGGTATCGCGCCATTCCAGCCGCACCAGTTCGCGGTGGCCGCGCAGCAGCTCCGAGGCATTCACCTCCCAGGCCAGCACGCCCGGGTCATCGGCATGCAGGGCCTGCAGGCTCTGCAGGTTGCGCGTGAGGGCCACGCGCACGTCCGAGACGGCGTCGGCCGTGTCGCGCTCGAGCCGGCTCTGCACCTGGCTGGCCTCGTAGCGCCCGGCCAGCCAGACCACGGTGACCAGCATGGCCACCACCAGCGCCACCAGCAGCGTCCACAGCGACCAGCGCCGCCAGGCGCCACGCCAGCGCTGCCACAGGGTCTTGCGCGGCTTGCTCACAGCACGCGGTGGCCCAGGGCTGGCAGCTGGCTGCGCACCTCGCGCAGGCGTGCCTTGGCCAGCGTGCCCACGGCGACGCCGGCGCCTTCTTCACGCAGCGCCGCAATGCCGCCCCAGGGGTCCACCAGCATGCTGTGGCCCCAGGTGCGCCGGCCGTTCTCGTGCACGCCGCCCTGGGCCGGGGCCAGCACGTAGGCCAGGTTCTCGATGGCGCGGGCGCGCAGCAGCACCTCCCAGTGCGCCTGGCCCGTGGTGTGGGTGAAGGCACTGGGCACCAGCAGCAGGTCGGCACCCGCCTGGGCATGGGCCCGGTACAGCTCGGGAAAGCGCAGGTCGTAGCACACGCTCAGGCCCACGCGCCACAGCTCGCCCTCGCGCGAGCGCAGGTCGAACTGCACGACCTCGTCCCCGGGCTCGATCACCCGGCTCTCGTGGAACTGGTCCTGGCCGTTGTCGAAGTGGAACAGGTGGATCTTGTCGTAGCGCGCGACGCAGGCGCCCTCGGGGTTGAAGGCCAGCGTGGTGTTGCGCACGCGCACGGCATCGTTGCCGCGCAGCGGCAGGGTTCCACCCACGACCCACAGGTCGAGCTCGCGCGCCGCGCGTGCCAGAAAGTCCTGGATCGGGCCCTCGCCATGCGACTCCTTGAGCGCCAGCTTGTCCGTGTCCTGCCGGCCCATGATGCAGAAATACTCGGGCAGCACGGCCAGCTCGGCGCCCTCGCGCGCCGCCTGCTCCAGCAGGGTTCGGGCAGCAGCCAGGTTGTCGTCGACGTGGGTGCCGGAAACCATCTGCAGGGCAGCGACTTTCATGAGGATTCTCCGGTTCGGGGGGCGGGGGATGGCGGGCCGGTGTCTGCCGCATTGCCCGACAGGCGCGTGCGCCGGGGCACGCGCACCACACGCGGGTCGGACCAGGAGCCATCGATGCGGAACTCCTGCGTCGCCGCCTCGATGAGCGGGCCGCGCAGGAACACCTGGGCCAGGAAGCTGCCCAGGCCGATCACCGGGTTGATGGCGGTGGCCACCAGCGAGGCCGTCATGGCATTGATCTCGGGCACCACCACCACGCGCAGGTCCTGCGTCTCGCGGTCGATGTCGGCGCTGCCCTCCATGAGCACGGCGGCGTTCACGCCCTTCATCTGCAGGTTGTTGGTGGTGGCCACGCCCTGCTCGATGCGCAGGTCGCCGCGCACGAAGTCGAACGCAAAGCCTTCGCTGAAGACATCGCGGAAATCGAGCGTCAGGCGGCGCGGCAGCGACTGCAGGCTGAGCACGCTGAGCAGCTTGGCCAGGCCCGGGTCGGCCTTGAGGAACTGGCCGGCCTCGATGTTCACGCTGACCTGGCCTGCCATCGAGCGGTAGTCGGGACTGAAGGGCGCGCCCACCCAGGCCACCTGGCCTTCCATGCGGCCCTTGCCACGCCGCACCACGCCCGGCATGGCAAAGCGCGCCAGCAGGTCGCCCGAATCGCGGATGTCGAGCCGGAAATTGAGCACCGTGCGCCGCTCGCCGGCGCCGCTCCCCGCCATCCGCGCCTGGTTGAGCAGGGCCCAGTTGCCACTGGCCGTCAGGCTGCCCTCGGGCGAAGTGATGTTGAACTTGGACAGGCGCCACTCGCGCGGCGTGCTCTCGCTGCCCCGGTTCTGGGCCTCGATCTCCACCCGGCCGAGCTTGCGGCCACGCAGCTCGAAATCGTCGACCACGATGTCCAGCGCCGGCAGCGAGGTCGGCTGCTCCTCGAGCAGTGCCTCGACCTGGTTGGCGTCGCTCTGCGGCATGTTCAGGCGGGACAGTCGGGCATACAGCCGCCCATTGCCCGAGTCGCCGCCACCGCCTTCGCGGAACTCCACGAAGCCGCTGAGCTCGCTGGCATCGATGTTGCCTTTCCAGACCGGGCCGTCGCGCTGCCCGCCGGCCACCACGTTGTGCAGGGTGCGCCCCTGGGCAGTCAGTTCCTTGGCTCGCAAGGCCACCCGGGTGGGCAGGTAGTCCTGCGTGGCGCTGGCCAGGGCGCCAGCGGGCAGGCGGGGGGCCGCCGCTGG
>NZ_AKJX01000260.1 GCF_000276605.1 Acidovorax sp. CF316
GGCAATCCGCAGGCTTTTGATAGGCAGGATTTGGTGGACCTGGCGTTTGGCATTGCGCAGCGGGAGCGCGCTACAGCAATCAAAAGGAAAGGAAAATCATTCAAAAAAATATCGAGGCATACAAAAATTGAGACGGTGAGCATGCCCAAACGACCAGGATCACAACTCCTTGCTCGACCTTCCCGGCGCACCTTAATAGAACTCCATAAATTTGGAATGAATGCAAAACAACGCAGAGAGTTCCTTCAAGGTGAGCAGGTGATTTTCGAAGACCCATCCACCGAAAAATCAGTGATATACGTCTTCAAATTAGATAGAGGGATCTTGAGAGCAGGCATTTGGGATTTGATCAGCGATGAGAGTGGAGCTATAATGAATTTTTCAAACCAAGCACGATCACTAGGTCAGACTCTTGGAGTTAGCCATCTGGAACTGTTTGGAGCAGACATTAGAAATACCCGTCTCGCAAGACTATTGGCTAAGCGTGGTTTTTCAGAAGGGGAATCCGTCTTCATTAGAGGCTATGGATTCAGCAAGCATGTGCCAACATTGCGCAAAATGGAGCGTTTGAAGAATGAATAATTCCACATCCGAAAAAATGAGGCCTTACATAGAGATGAAAAATTCTGGCGCAAGCAGCCATGAGGTATTCGAGAGACTAAAATTTGATGGCTGGACAACCTCCGACTGCATGCTAATTGTGGCTGGCATATTTGAGATGGAATTGGGGGATGTCCGAGAAATTTGGCATGATTTCTA
This sequence comes from Acidovorax sp. CF316, assembly GCF_000276605.1. Taxonomy (GTDB): domain Bacteria; phylum Pseudomonadota; class Gammaproteobacteria; order Burkholderiales; family Burkholderiaceae_C; genus Acidovorax. The sequence continues at coordinate 760 of NZ_AKJX01000260.1, forward strand.
CAGGCGGCACAAAACAGTAAAAATTAATCCTTGCAAATCTTGATTTCGCATGGCTGAACGTCGAGCGCCCTCAGCCCACTGAAGGTGCCTACGAAGCGTCCCGCCGGCAACGCAGGGTGATAAGGTGCGCACGGCACCGGCAACTCAAGTTGCCTCATGCCGGTGCCGTCACCGGTCCCTACGTCGTTAGCAACTGGCTACCAAGACGAGTCCGCGCTCAATGTCACCCAATAGTTTGACGTAGGTAGCTACCGCCAGGGAAAGCCGAGACTCTCCCGACACAAACAGCACAATAGGCCATCAGGACCTACCGCCCCATCGGCCACCCCCGCGACGCCCTTGCCAGCATCGACTGACGGCAACCGCAGCGGCACCCAACAAGGCGCCAACGCCTTGCCGCACGTACAGGTCAACAGCGATGCGAGCCAGGCGGAGACAGTCCCCCAGGCACCCGGCACCCAGCTCCGGCCCCAACAGCGTCCACACTGAATGCCGAAGTGGATGTCAGCGCTGCAGAAGCAGCACCCGCTACTACCCAGCACGGCACAGCCCGCCATACCGCAGCGGCACAAGTCCAGCCCCCGTCCCCATGGACGCCCAGGTCCAGGCCCTCGACTTCGGCATGCTCGTGATCGGCGGCGACCAGGCCACCATCCTGGCGCACCTGCAGGCCGGCGGCGTGCGCGGTGCCGAGCCATTCGCGGGCGTGACCCTGGTGCCCGTGGACCAGGCGGCACTGGCACAGCAGGTGCTCAGCCCGCTCGCTGCACCGGCAGGCCCAAGCGGCACGCCGGCGGATCGGGGGTCTCAGCGCGCATCGGCAACAGGCACCTTGCCTCGAGCCAGAACGGCCGCACAGCTTGCGCCCACCGCGACCCAAGCACCAACGGCTGGCATTTCCATAGGTGGCCCCAACCCAGTGGGTGCCAGGGCCGCCCGCACAGTTCATGGCTCTCAGACGAATGCTGGAGCATCTCAGCCCGCGCCCGTCATGGAGATGCAACGCGACGGCACGCTGATGGTCAAAGGCGGCCCCGTACAGCTGCAGGGGCGCCTGCGCCAAGGCGGCGTGGAGCGCGTGCTGCGGCGCAAGGGCGGCGTGCTCGTCGGGCTCGACCAGGTGGGCAAGGCGCGGCAGTTGCTGCAGCAGCCGCCACCGCGCGCCCAAGCCTCGGCAGGCGCCACCCTGCCCTCTCAGCCCTCCAGTCCCGCCCTATCGAGCCAGCAATTCAGCCGCAGTCCACCAGACCGCCCCTCACGAGCCAAGGGCCTGCCCTCCAAACCCGCCACCGTTCAATCGGTGCGCGCTGCAGTTGCCAAACTCACCAACAGCATGGGCCTGCTGGCCAACGGCCTCGGCCGTGTGGTGGTGGCCACCTCGGCCGACATCCAGGCGCACTGGGAGCCGCTGGTAGGCGAGGTGGACATGGGCTCGCAGGACACAGGTCTGGCCAAGGGCTTTTACGACCCCAACACCAACACCGTCTTCCTCATCGCCGACCACATCGAAGCCGGCCAGGAGATGGCCGTGGCCGCGCACGAGCTGGTG